>DATGJK010000493.1:0-14467 GCA_035295245.1 Acidobacteriaceae bacterium | reverse complement strand
CAGCAGGATCGGCATTCGCAAGCAGCGCCAGAGCATAGAAGGCCTGCGATTCTGGATCGTCCGGATATTGCCGAGCCAGCTCGCGCATCGCCATCTCGTATCTCTGGGCCCGCATCGTGTACGAAGTGGTTTGCGCATCCTGGAAAACCACAGCGAGGGCCGTGATAAATTGCCGCTCGCGCGTGGAACCACCCGCAGTACTCTGCGCGATCTCAATCTCCCGCTGCGCGAGGGGAATCGTTGCCTCGGAAAGCGGCGGATCCCACAGCTGGTGGTAGTACGTCATCGCCGCGCCCCAGTGAGCCATGGCGCAATGGGGATCGCCTTGTGCCGCCTCCTGGAATTCCGCCAGAGCGGGCGCGTATGCGAACGAATGGAGGAGAGCCACCCCGCGATTGAACCGTTGCTGAACGGCCGGTGCGCACGAGTTCAAAAACGAGACGTTCCCCACCCGGTCGGAAATTCCGTGGCTGTGCGACCCCAAGCCGCTCACGGGCAGGAGTACGGCCACCAAGCAGAGTGCGACCCGAAAGGATCTCGCCATAACGCCCCTCCAGGGATGCGGGCGCGGTGAAAGAGCAGTCTATACTCCCGCCTCCGCGGACCAGGCACGCACCGTCCTCGATGGCCGCATCTGCCGAAGCGCTCGGCTAAAACAAGACCAGCGGATCAGTCCCCACACCTTCCGGAATCGCAGCCTTCCCGATCAGCGCTCCCATCGCCTCCTCACCCGGATCGGCCAGCACCACCGGCAGCAGTCGCTCGAACAGCCCTCTCTCTCCGGCCAGCCGTTCTCGTCGCGCCCGCAGAAATGCAAACCGGAACGGCGAATGAATCTCCAGTCCCCGCGCGAAGTCCGCCGTGAAGAATTCCTCATATTGCGCAACGGCCATCAGGATCATCGAACGCCAGCTCATGCGCAAAAGATGCTTGAAAAACGCCTCGCCCCGCGGCAGCGCCTCCAGCCGCGCGCCTGCGGCATCGCTGAAGTTCAGCAGCTGCGCGGCCAGGGCATCCAGCGGCTGCCCGGCGCGAACCGCGCGCGTAAACAGCGTCTCCGACCCCCGCTCCAGATCCTCCCCCACGTCCTGCAGGTCATCGCCCAGCTGCAGCAGAACGCCCCACGTAAACCCGAACTCCGCCTCCTCCGCCGTCAGCTCGCCTCGCGCCAGATAAGCGTCCGCCAGCACGGACGTTCCGCCCTTCCCGCACGTGATGCGCAACAGCTCGTCATCGCCGCAGCCGCGCGCGTCGATCTGGCGGACGCTCGCGCTCTGCGCCCCATGAATCGCCAGCAGCGACGCGTACACCGCCGGATACAACGCCCGCGGATATTGCTCCTCGATCAGAGATACCAGCTCCCACAACGCCGCTTCGTGGGGATTCGCTGCAGTCACATCCTCGCCCCTGAGCCGCCGCCCGAACCGCTCCCCAAACCGCTGTTTTTCTTCCCGGCCGATACTCTTCTGGTCGAGGAAATTATCGCTGTACGGATAAATCAGGCTGTATCCCAGGATCGCCGGCGTCAGCCCCATCCGCGCTCCCAGCAGCGGCTGCAGACCGCACGCCGTCCACGCATTGCGCGCCGCCTGCACGATGTCGCCCTGGCTCAGATCCGGATCGAAGCGCCGCGCCCACCGCCCCAGCTCGATCCCCACCGGCAGAAATCCGCTCGTCAGCACACCCACGGCGTCCCGCCCCAGGTCCAGAGCCTCCGCCGCGAACCGCGCGAACGACCCCACCAGCTTCTGCCGTGTGCGCGCCGAATCCAGCGCCGAGGCCCGCTGCGAATACCGCTCCACCGCGTGCAGCGCGCGATCGTACGCCTTCTCGCGTATTTGCTGCGCGCGCATGCTGAAGCGCGGCGCCTGATGCGGCCACGCGCCAGCCGAGCCGCGCCACTCGTCGACGCTGCGCGCAACCTGCGCCCGCACCCACTCAGGACTGCATAGCGGATCCATACTGTTAGAACTACGGATGCAGTGCCCCTCCAGTTCCCGCTCTGCCCCGCTCGACCCCAGCCCGCCCCAAAATCGCCGCAGACGACCGCCCCACGCCGTACACTCCTGGTAACGCTGCACGGATCGCGCACAGGCCCAGGTTAATCTCAATCCCGGAGGACGACAAAGATGATTGCCTTTACCGGCGCCGAACTGCTGGACTGGGTCGAGGACACCTCACGCCACTGGAAACAGCTGATCGCCGCCCATCCTGAGATTCTGTCCTTCCCCTGCGATATCCGCGAGAGCAGCCGCGTCGCCCAGCTGCTGCAGCATATCGTCGCTGTCGAACTGCGCTACGCCGAGCGGCTCAACGAATTGCCCGAAACGCCGTATAGCGAGATACCCTGCGACACCGTCGACGCAATCTACGCGACGCATGACCGCGCTATGCAGTTGCTTCGCCCGCTCCTCGATCGCGACGACCGCTACTGGGAAACCGTGCTGGAGATGAAAACCCGCAGCGCCGGCATTCTGCGCGCCTCGCGCCGCAAGGCCTTTGCGCATCTCCTCACCCATTCCATCCGGCACTACGCGCAGCTGGCCACCCTGGCGCGCAAGCAGGGAGTGCCTCCGGACTGGCAAATGGACTACATCCTGCTGGGAGCGAAGCTCTGAATCCGCGCTCCCTCAGTTTCCCGGCGCGCGCTCGCTGCAGATTCGACTTCGTCCGCTCAACAAAGCCTCGCAGCGGACTCCCGCCATCCCGCACCACGATGTACTCGTCGGCCGTCAGTTCGGTGTCCTGCGCTTTCACCGTGCTGAGCGCGTCGTTGCCGGCCACCACCAGCACCATGCATGTCCGGTCCAGCGGATTCTCCGCCGCCACAATCAGCGCCTGCCGTTCCGACGGGTACACCTCTCCATTGATCCTGAAGGCCGCTCCCTCATAGCGGATCCCGAGTTGCTCCGACCAGCGAGCCAGCGCCGCATTCGCCTCCGGCCGCCCCACAAACACCACATTGCGGTGCCGCAGCAAATCGTCCGAAACCTCGAAGTCCTTGTAGATGGGCACTTCGCTCTGGTAGGCATTCAGAAATTTGTGCTGCAGTTGCTCGGCGGCGTAGCGATTCGCGCCCGCATCTCGCAACGTGCCGTACACGATCACCGCTGTCGGCAACCGCCGCCAAATATCGTTCACAAGATAAGTAGGACCCTCCGCAGAGTCGATCTCCTCCAGGTTCGCCGACACATGCGTCACTCCCGCGACCTCGAGAAACGACTGAGCCGTCACCGCCTTCGTCGTATGCGCGGCAAAATAATCGCGCATCAGTTTCAGAAACGCCTCATCCCCCATTCGTTGCCGCAGCGAATCCAGAAACAGCACGCCTCGCGCCCGTTCCCGCCGGTACTGGTCGAACGCCGTCGGCGCGCTCGCCTGCAGGCTGCGCCACGTTGCTCGCTGCGCCTGCATCGCCTCATCCACGTTGCCCGACTCGAGCACATGGTGGTACTCAGCCGATCCGGCCACGAACCAGGTATCGCTCTCCGATGCCGGCAACAGCCATCCCTGCCAAAGCCGCCCATCGTAGTTCGCGCTGCTGCCGCCGCCCACCATCGCCGCCGGCACCACCGTCGGCGCTCCTCCTTCGGCCAGAGCGCTCATCCGCGTCTTTTCGTTTTCTTCAATTGAAGCCCGCAGCGTCTCGCTCGGATGCGCGTCGAACAGCGCATAACCCGACGGATACAAACCGTTGTCGCCGGCAGAATCATAGGCCTTGTTGGGCAGCCATTCCTGCTCGTTCGGACGTCCGAACTCCGCCCACACCATCATGTGGCTTGCCATATCCGCCGTTGTCACCTTGGCATCCATCGTTGCCGCCGCGACCAGGGGCGCGGTGCGAAATGCCGTGAACCCGAACTGCTCGTCGATCTTCCCGCGATACTCCCGGTACAGCCGCTGCCACGCCAAATCCCTCGGCAACGGCACATACGGGACGAACTGCGGGTCGCCCTTCGGATCCGGGTATCCTTCCAGACGCACGCTCAGGTCCTTGGCGTTGTTGTCGCCCCAGTAGAATCCTGGCGTATCGCCGAACCACTCATTCCTGCTGCTGCGCCACAGTTTCGTATGGCTGGTGCCGAGATCGAAAATGGCAATCTCGTTCGTCTTCGCATCGCCCATGATCCATTCATTGGTATACAGCCCGTTGTTCTGCGTGCTCAGCAGCCGCACCACGTCGTCGATGTTGTCGCTGTACTGAATGGCCATGCGCGCCCGGAACGCCACCGGGGTTCCTGCCGGATTGAACGGCGTCTGATCGATCGTCGTCTCCGTCAGCACCACTCCCGCATCGTTCTGATACCAGTCCGTTCCGCTTTCAATGCCTCCGGGATAACTCTGCATCAGCATCCGGTGCCCCGAAGCCGGCTTGATGTCGAGCATCACATTCGTCTGCTCGGCCAGCGTCAGCGGCCAAAAGGTCACGTGCCCGATCACCATCTTGCCATCCCGCGTGGCCGGCCCCGTCGCCGCAAATGCGCTGCAGTGGTCCATCACCGAATCGCGCCTGTTGTCGGAATACGGCGGCGGATCCAGTTTTTGCCCCTCCAGCCCCGTGGGCGTCACCGACACCGCCGAAGCCAGTTCGCCCATTTCCACCGTCGTATTCGCCACCACGATATCCAGCAGATCGACGCGGCGCCCCTTCCATCGCGCGCCCGCATCCGCTGCGCCCTCCGCAATGCCGCGCATCTCCTCCAGCAGTTCGCGGTTGAATCCGCGCAGGAACAGCGCATTTGCCGTCGTGCGGTAGTCGTCCCAGTGGTCCTTCGATCCCAGAACCGCCGCGCACCGCTCCAGATACTCCGGAATCTCCCGCGCCATCAGGTGACCGTGCTGATAGCCGCGCTCGTACGGCTGCCCCTCGACGTGCAGATAAATCCACCCCGCCGCCGGATAGCGATACGCCGGCCCAAAGGTCTGAACCGCGTCCCGCGCCGGCCATTCATCGCCGGCCGACGGAATCTCGTCCAGATGGACGCCTTCAAACCACGCCTTGCCGCGGAACGCCCCGCCGTTCCCTACGCTCAGCAGCACCTCGTCCTCGCTGCGGCTCGCCACAAATTTCAGGCTCACACGCGTCCACGGCTGCGTTCCTCCCAGCGATGCCGAATGCACATCGAACGGCATCGACGCCATCGAGAGATCCGCCCCGGCCGCAATCGGCGTGCGGTCCACGTCCGTCACCTCGACGTTCTCCGTGCGCACCCATCCGCTCAGTTCGTATCGCTGGCCGATGGTCAGCTGCACCGGCGCCAGGCGAACGCACGCGTCCTGCGCCGTCCCGCCCGCTTCCAGCCGGATCGACTTGTGCCCCTCGTGCAGAACGCCCGCATCCAGCGCCGCCGTGCCGCGCTCCGCCGTCCAGCTCTGCCGGGCGTTGTCAAACGATGCATGGAACACCGGGGTTGCCGCCTGCGCCGTTGCGACAACCAGAAGCAGGAAAGGAACACGAAGCATATTCGCTCCTCCGGTTCCGACCAAAGTCTCGGGTGAGAAAAAATGATACTCGCTCACGCACACGGCGGAAAATGTCGCATTCTGCCAGCGGCTTTCCTGAACACTCCCCAACCACCAGGCGATGCGCGTAGAGTCCGCCGGCCGCACTCGCACTCAACCGGACGAATTGCGGCTTCAACCGCTGAGGCCCAGCTGTTCAGATCTGCCGTTCTCCCGAGTAAACCGCCACGATTTGTTCCGCCCCTCTGTGGGATACTGCGTCCCAGGCGCGCGGAGGCGCTCAAATGCACATCAGCAGATCCAGACTCGCCGCAGCCCTGCTGCTCTCCGCATGCGCGCTGCTGGCCGCTCCCGCCGTTCCCGCGCAAGCCAATCCCGATCAGGACCGCCGGCCCCTCATGCCCGCGCATCTGCCCGATCCCCTGATCTTTGCCGATGGCGCCCGAGTCGCCACCCCGCAACAATGGTCGCAGCGCAGGAAAGAGCTGCTCCAGCAGTTCACCTCGCGAATGTATGGCCGCATGCCCGGCCCTCCCGCGCAGATGCGCTTCCGCGTCTTCGACCTCGACCGCCACGCCCTCGGCGGCAAGGCGACCCGCGAGCAAATCTCCATTCTCTTCCTTGGACAGGAATCCGGCCCGCGCATGGACCTGCTCATCTACATTCCCAACCATGTGCCCCGGCCGCCCGTCATTCTCGGACTGAATTTCTGGGGTAATGAAACCATCAGCGCCGACCCGGGCATTCGCATTTCCGATCGATGGGTGGAATCCGGGCCAAGCTCCTATCTCGACTTGGCCTGCGTGAAGAACCATCGCGCCACCGAAGTGTGTCGCGGCATCGACGCAAAGCGCTGGCCGGTCGAGAAGATTCTCGACGCCGGCTACGCGCTCGCCACCGCTTATCGCGGCGATCTCGACCCCGACCGCAAAGACGGTTTCAGCGAGAGCATCCGCAGCGCATTCCCCGATCTCGCCCAGGGCGGCGATAACTTCTCGACCATTGCCGCCTGGTCCTGGGCCATGAGCCGCGCGCTCGACTTTCTCGAGCAGGACCGCCTCGTCGACGCCCATCGCGTCATCGCCTTCGGATGGTCGCGCCTCGGCAAGGCTGCCCTCTGGGCGGGAGCCACCGATCCGCGCTTCGCCGCCGTCATCAGCAACGAGTCCGGCGCCGGCGGCGCCAAAATCTTCCACGATGTCCACGGAGAGACGGTGCAGCTGCTCAACGACCGTTTCCCTTACTGGTTCTGCCACAACTTCAAGCAGTACGACGGACGCGACGCCGAGCTGCCCTTCGACCAGAATGAAGTGCTGTCCCTCATCGCTCCGCGGCCGCTCTACATCGCCAGCGCCATCCTCGATGAAAACGCCGACCCGCAGGGCGAATTCCTCGGCGCGCTCGCGGTCACGCCCGTCTATCGCTTCCTCGGCGCCACCGGCCTGCCCACCACCGAGTGGCCCGCCGTCAACCATCCCGTGCTCGGCCGGGTCAGCTACCACATCCGCAGCGGCGAACACAGCGTGACGGATTACGACTGGGAGCAATATCTCCGCTTCGCCGACACCTATGTCAAACAAGCTCGCTGAGGTGAGCAAACGTATCGCATCGCCGCCCGCTCGGATATCTCGGCCGACTGCCCCAACAAAGCTCTTGCCGTCGCGGTGCTCCTAAGGCACCAGCTCGCCAACCGGAAGATACTCCGACTTGCATCCCGCCAGGCACCTTACCTTCTGGAAGGCAGCCTGTTCCTGATCCGTGAGCGTATGCGCACCAGGCCCGGTCTGATAGAAGCGATTGTGAGCGCTGCGGAACTCGTCGCCTCCGGCAAAAGCCGCAATCAGTCGAAAGTCCTTTTCAAATTCGTACCAGATGCGGCACGCAAGCGGGGCAATGCATTCCATCACCGACACGCGCACGTGCCCGCGCGCGAACGAAAGCTCCGTGGCCTTGTTGTACTGATAGAGAGCCCGGTTCAAATCGCTGCGCGGGAAAAGCAATCGCAGCCGCTCCTGCGCCGTTCCCATCCCGTGCAGCTGAAAGCTGGGATTCGCTTCGCTGGACGCCCCGGACACCCGATCCGGATCGAGTACCACCAGCGTCGCCCGGTGATCGTATCCGTTATCCACTCCCGCGGCGATGATCTCTTGTCTGCCGTTCCCGTCCAGATCGGCCAGCGCCAGATCCGTGAGTGCGCCCGAATGCCAGTACTCGGATATGAGTTTCCCGTTGGCATCCAGCATCGCAATCTGGCTGGGCCACCAAATCGCATGCGCGCTGGCAACCACAATGCGCGCCGGACCCTGCTCCTTCTCCCGGAGCACCTCGACCGCATCGATCTCGTACGTTGCCGGGCTGTCGGAGAGTTCCGGGAGCTCCCTACCCGGTGTCCAGCGCCACTTCTCCCTGCCCCCGCTCGAATAGCAAATCAGTGTCGCCGAGTGCGGAGCCGCCGACGAATAGTTGAAGAGAACGCTGGTGTCCCCTTTCCCTTCCAGATCCACAAACCACAGCCGCGGGCCCATGTTCGCAGCGTAGTACCACTCCGGCCCGATTCCTTCCGGGAACGTCTTGCTCCAAAGTTCCTTCCCTTTGCCGTCCATGATTCGGAGTACCGGGCCGTCCACACGTCCGAACTGCGGCTGCGGATGCGCCAGGCTGGCGCGCAGCAGGAACGCTGTAAGCCCAAGCACCGCCACGGTGCCAATCCCGATCCCAATCCTGCGCAATCGGCTGGATCTCACCGCTGGTTTGACCCCGCCGGCCATCGCAGGCTCATGGAACCTGCCGGAACTCGCCGCTGGTCTTACCGTGGTGTCGGCCGTCGCAGGCTCATGACCGTTGCGGAGCTTCGCTGCGATCCAGCGCCTTTCCTGTGCTCCGTCGCCATCGTTTGCGGCGCGATTGGGCAGGTAAATCGTAATCGGATCGTTCGCGCCTTCAGCGCTGTAATAGGCCTCCAGCGCATGACGCAGCCGGTTCATTTCCGTCGCCACGTCCGCGGAACGCTTGGTCCGGATCTCGTCAGGCCAAAGCGCCCGGATCACCAAAGCGGGAGTCAGATTGCTCTGCGAGTCAACGTTCTCAGAAAGAATTTCCAGCAGTTTCTTCAGCTGGTTCTTGGCCGTGAAAGTGCCGCTTCGGAGGATTCGTTCGACCTGGTCGTGAACGGCCCTGGAATCCATAATGATGGCCAGCCCGGCTGAAGATAAGGACTCTGAATGGAGGTTACCGGCCATGTTAGCACGCAGGTGCAGCAACGTGAGTCACGGCAGCGCCGCGCCGTTTTGACCGCGGCAAATGGCCCGGCACCTTCGCTTGATACCAACTTCATATCATTTCTGCTCTGCGCCCCTTGACCTGTGGCCCGTCGGCGGCCACCATCGCCAAAACGCTTGATGATGCGCAAATGAATCATCGCGGGGAAACCGGCGAACCTCACTGCTCCCCTCTCGTCGGTGGCTGGTCTTTGTGCAAATGCGAAAGAGGATCAGGAGGGAACGTGAAACTAAGATTCGGAAAGTTCGCAGCGGGCCTTGTTGCGCTCGGATTGGCCGTAGCCGCGCAGGCGCAGGCGCCGACCTTCAGCGTGCTCTACAGCTTCGCGGGGCCACCCAATGACGGTGCATCGCCCGTCGCGCCGCTCATGATGGACTCGGCAGGCAACTTGTACGGCACCACCGCGTTTGGCGGCAACACCACCTGCGACCCGTCCGGCTGCGGGACGGTTTTCAAGATCGACTCCTCGGGCAATGAAACCGTGCTGTTCGAATTCTCCGGCCCTGATGGCGCATTTCCCGCGGGGGGACTGGTCATGGACACGGCCGGCAATCTCTACGGCACCACCGTCAACGGAGGCAATAGCGGCCTCTGCAACCACTTCGGTTGCGGAACGGTGTACAAGCTGGATCCCGCGGGCCACCATACCGTGCTCTATTCCTTTGGCGGGAACAACATTGGAGCCAATCCTACTGCGGGGCTCATCATCGATTCCTCCAACATGCTCTATGGCACGACCGGCTTCGGTGGGGTTTTTGGCCCTGGCATGGTTTTCAAGATGGACACAGCAGGAAATGAAACCACGCTTCACAGCTTCGCGGGCGCCGCAGATGGATTCGAGCCCTCCGCTCCCCTCATCATGGACTCTTCGGGTACCTTGTACGGCACCACGTACCGGGGCGGTTCCGGTGGAGCTGGAGTTGTCTTCAGCATCGATTCTTCCCAGAACTTCACCGTGCTCCACAACTTTAATTTCAGTACCGAGGGCGGGCTTACCAACGCGCCCCTGGTCCGAGATGGAGCGGGCAATCTCTATGGAATGATGGCAACTTCCACCAATGGTGCTCTCTTCGAGATCGACCACTCCGGGAACTTCAGCGTCCTGCATGCTTTTACCGGCTCCGATGGCGCCTACACCACCGCGGAAGGCAGACCTTCTGCAGGATTAGCCATGGACTCCGCCGGCAATCTCTACGGCACAACCATCAGTGGCGGCGTGCAGCCGCCATCCGGCCCGGCGGGCACCATCTTCAAGTGGGCCGCGGGGACTTTGACCACGCTCCATACGTTTTACTGCTATCAAACCTGTGCCGAAGGCGCGAACCCATCCGCCGGGCTCCTGATGGACCCGAGTGGAAACTTCTACGGCACAACCATGGACGGGCTCTTCGGCGCCCACTTCGGAACCGTCTTCAAGCTGGTTGTCCAGACTCCACCCACGATCGCCGGCATCTCGCCTGCAAGCGCCATCGCGGGCGGCCCGGCCTTCAACCTCACCGTAAACGGCACGAACTTCGTGAGCGGCTCGACCGTCAGCTTCAACGGCAATGCCCTGGCGACGACCTTCGTCAGCGCGACGCAGGTCACTGCAACCGTTCCGGCAGCGGATGTCACCGCGGCTGGCAACTTCAACGTGACGGTCGCCAATCCCGGCGGCCAAACCTCCAACGTGTCGACCTTTACCGTGGTGACGCCGCAGGCGGCGACCCAGGGAATCGGCGCTTCTGTATCTACGCTGTTCTCTCAGGGCGTCATCAACGGAGGGCAGGACAACTCCCTCGTCGTGCAGCTTCAGCATGCGATCACCATGATGAACGCAGGAAAGAACAATGGAGCGATCGGCAATCTGCAGTCGTTCATCAGCGAAGTCAACGACCTGCTCAGCTCGGGCGTCTTATCGCCGGCGCAGGCCGCCTCGCTGATCAGCGCCTCGCAGAGCGTCATCGCGGCGCTCTCGTAGGTACACGAGAAGGCGGCGCATCTCTCCCAGCGCCGCCTCCCACTTTTCCAACTCCTGGTTATCGAATCTGCGCCGAGGCCGCTCGCGGCTGATCGCTGGCATCGTTCAGCAATGAAAGCAGGCCTTCGCTTTTACAGAAGCACGCGTTCGGCGCTTAGGAATTTAGCCGGGAGCCGACCCGCTTTGTGTCAGGGCACGACTTTAGAGCTTGCGAAACAACTTGAGTGCTTCGAAAGGACACGGCTTCAGCGCTTAGGAATTCAGCCGGGATCCGATCCGCTTTGCGTCAGGGCACGACTTCAGTCGTGCCGTAAGCGGCTGGAAATGCGTTCGGCTTTAGCCCCTGAGGGACTGTCAAATCCACACCTCTTCACCAAAGTAACTTCTCCTGAATCTGCACCACTTATGGGCCAACTGAGTTGAGACGTTAGTTCTGGCGGCCTGATATCCTGAACTTATAGATAGAAAAACGGCTCAGCCCCGCGGCTGGGCCTTTTCATTTACAGCGTCACCGGGCCTCAATAATAAGCGACTGAGAACTGAGAACTGAGAACTGAGAACTGAGAGCTGACAACTGACAACTGACAACCAACAACCAACAACTGACAACCAACAACTGACAACCAACAACCAACAACCATCAACCAACAACCATTTAACCTCGCGAGGAACCCATGCTCCAGGAATGCCAGTACGCCTATCCTGACGGCCGTACCTGCCGGCGTATCCCCAAACGCGGAGAACGCCTCTGTCGCGATCACAAGAACGCCCGCCGTCTCCCGGCCTCGGAAGACGCAGCTTACTATCGCAGCCTGGAGATCTACGACTATCACCTCCGCCAGCTCTCCCCGGACCAGCTTGCCCAGGAACTGCAGCTTGCGCTCATCCGTCTTCACCCGGTGCTCCACGGCCGCCTCAGCCGCGCGCACCGCCTGATCCTGAGCCGCGCTCTGCTCGCCGTCGCTACTCTCACCGAGCGGCAGGCGCTGAACCAACTCGCGCGCCGTCAACCCCCCGCGGAGTCCGCTCCGCATTTGAAAGCAGAGTGCTTGCGTGCAGGAATAACTCGCCCAGAGTCTTAGCGGGGATCCTGCGAATCCTGGGGGGATCAGGCCCCTTTCAAAACTGCCGCCGAATCAAATGCCTGCGCCCGGCCATGGGGGATCGACCCCGAAAAAAGATAAAATGAATGCGCAGGCAGACTGGACGGCCGCTGCCGCAGGACGCAAGCTCTGCGGTGGAGGAAAGTCCGGACTCCGCAGGGCAGTGTGCCGGATAACATCCGGGACCTGAGCGTTAAGGCTCAGGGACGGCGAGTGCCACAGAAAACATACCGCCCGCGCCGCAAGGTTCGGGTAAGGGTGAAAAGGTGCGGTAAGAGCGCACCGCTCCGGCGGTAACGGCGGAGGCAGGGTAAACCCCACACGGAGCAAGACCAAATAGGGAACAAGCCGCCGGCAACGGCGGCACGTGCCGGCCCGGCGCGTCAGCCCCAAAGGCATTTCGTGGGGCGCCCCGCAAGGGGCGGAAGTTCCGGGTAGGTCGCTGGAGCGGCGCAGTAATGCGCCGCCAAGAGGAATGGCCGTCCTCGACAGAATCCGGCTTACAGGTCTGTCTGTACTTCACGGCCCCGGCATCCCCAACAGGATGACCGGGGCCTTCAACCAATAGCTAGCCACTAACAACTAGAAACTAACAACTAACAACTAACAACTAGCAACTGTCTTTCTCAATCCGCCAGCTTCCGCGGTGGCCGCGCCGCCAGTCGGCTCGCAACATAGTCCAGCATGAACAACGGATGCACCGGTTTGGCCAGGAACTCGAAGAGATTGCCCTCGCGCGCAGCGGCTGCCAGCAGATCATGGGTCGCCTGCTGTCCCGAGATCAGCAGCAGCCGGCAGTTCGGCTGCGCCTTTCGGATCGCCAGCGCCAGATCGATGCCGTTCATCCCCGGCAGTGCCACATCCACCAGCGCCAGTTCCGGCGCCCACGTGGATATCATGTCCACCGCCTCTTCCGCGGAACTGGCCACGCGCACGTCATACCCATGCTGCAGGAAAATTGCGGCCAGCGAGTCCGTCAGGTCCTGTTCGTCGTCGACAATGAAAATGCGGCGCTTTCCTTCAATCCCCGTCACGACATCGCCTCAAAATCTCGCCCATTCCCTGCGCTTTTTTCCCTCAGGGATTGGCAATCGGGGTACGCTGTTGCAGGAAGTTCAGGCCCTGTCCCCAATAGCGGCGTTCATGCGCTGATTCAGCCGCACTCACGCTTCGAGTTTCGGCTCAGAGGACCTGCTCGCCTGCGGAGTTTTCCGTCTTTCCAGCCCTCACTCGACCGGGGCGCGTCTAATTTGGAGCGCCTCCGGGGCTGCACAGTTCAGATGCGCGCGCATTGCTGTTAGGATAGCCGGGATTGTAGCTAAGTTATTGATTTACTTAGCGCAATTGCAGGTATGCAAGGCGGAGCACCTATGGCAGCGGAGCGGCAATCATCCCAGGACTGGGCGGAACGAATCAGGCGTCTGCTCGACGACCTCAAACTGACGCAGTCTGCCCTCGCCGCTCGTCTCGGCGTCTCGCCGGCCACCGTCTCCCGCTGGGTCCAGGGCAAGCACGAGCCCACCGCCGAGACCTATGTCGCGCTCGGCAATCTTGCCCCTCGCGATGAAAGCGTCTACTTCTGGGGCCGCGCCGGCATGGATATGGCTGGCCTGTCCGATACCGGTCTGCGCCGCGTAGTCAGCTCCCTGCGCGCCAAACTGGAGGACTTCAAAGTCGTCTCCGCCACGAAGCAGTCGCACCCCATCGCCGGCAACGCCGTCGCCATCCCGCTTCTGAACGTCGCGGCCTACGGCGATCGCGTGCCCCCGCGCGAGAACGTCCAGCTCTCGGATGCGACCGTGCAGGACCTGCTGCTCGCGCCCGCGGAGTGGTGCCCGCATCCGGAGAGCGTGCTCGGCATGCATCTGCGCGGTGACTCCATGCTGCCCGTCATCCCGCCCGACTCGCTGGTCTTCGTCGACACCGCCTGTACCGATCGCGACAAGCTCCACCAGCGCCTGACTGTAGTCTCGCATCGCGACCTCGGTTACAAGATTGCCCGCTTCCAGCGCATCTCCGGCGCCGACCTGCTTGTCTCCGCCAACCATAAGTACGCGCCGCTCGACGTCAGCAACGCCTCAAAGTGGAAGGTCTTCGGCGAAGTCCTGTGGTGGATCTCCCGCGACGGGGAAGCAAAGAACTAGCGCGTGCTGTCCTGCTCATTCGCCGCGAGCCATTGAGCTGGACTCATGATCGCAATACCGCGAAAGGGATCGAGTGCAAGGAGATCTTCATCGCCGGTGACGATCGCATCTGCCGATCCATTCACCGCGACCTCCAGAATCTTGTTGTCGCGCGGATCTCGGCAGGCATGAACGGGCCGGAGCACCGGAACCCTTTCTGTCACAGCGCCCAGAGCGCGAATGAAGCTCTGGCTTTCCTGCACGCTGATGTAACGGGCCAGCTTCGGGCGGCTGAGTACCTCCGCCAATTCGCGCATGCTGGCGTCCGATACAAGCAACTGATGCTGATCGACAGCACGAATGACGGCGAGCCCAGGCGCTGATAGCGGCTTCAATAATCGGCTGACCAGCACATTGGTATCAATGACCAGTCGCTGGCGCATCATCGTCTTTCAGGATGTCGTCCAGAATCTCGGGAGTGAGTCCCCGTGCAGCGGCCCGTTCAGCGATCTCGTCACAAAGCCGCTGGAATTCCTGAA
>DATGJK010000492.1:0-5339 GCA_035295245.1 Acidobacteriaceae bacterium | reverse complement strand
CGGAGGTCGCGCGCGGCCTGGCGATGAAGACCCTCGAGGTGCATGGGTGGTATTACGACATTCTGACCGGAG
This sequence comes from Acidobacteriaceae bacterium, assembly GCA_035295245.1. GTDB lineage: Bacteria > Acidobacteriota > Terriglobia > Terriglobales > Acidobacteriaceae > Palsa-343. The sequence goes on along the minus strand of DATGJK010000492.1, from coordinate 5,267 downwards.
GGATTGAGGCGTACGACGAGCGGGAGAGGAAGTTTGTGCCGCTGGAGCAGTTGCTGGTTGCTAGTTGCTAGTTGCTAGTGCACGCCAACCGGGGCTTTGCCGGGCTTCGCTTTCTTGAAGAACCAAACCAGGATCACGCACAGGAAGCAGATCAGCGACATCCAGCGGAAGACATCGACGAAGGACCAGAGCAGCGCCTGGCGGCCGAGTTGCTGGTAGAGGGTGGCGGCCGCCGCTCCCTGGGCGTTCGGCGATGCGGTGCGATGGCTGAGATAGGCGGTGAGCGCGCTGAGCTGCTGCTGAAACCAGTACTGGGTGCGCGGCGCATAGGCGGCGATTTCGGTCTGGTGCAGGTCGGTGCGGCGGACGAGCAGGGTCTGCGCGATGGAGATGCCGATGGAGCCGCCGATGTTCCGCACCAGGTTGAAAATGCCGCTGGCGTTGCCGATCTGCTCGTTGCGCAGGGTGGCGTAAGCCTGGGTGGTGATGGGCACAAAGACGAAACTCAGCGCGAATCCGGTGGCGATGATGGGAACGAGCAGCGTCCATGGGCTGATGCCCAGGTTGACGTTGCCAAAGACGAGCGACATGATGCCGAATCCGATAAAGCCAAAGGTGAGCAGGTAGCGGGCATCGACTTTGTTGGTGAGATAGCCGATGACCGGCATGCCGAGGATCGAGCCGATGCCGCGCGGGCCGACGACCAGGCCGGCGGCAAAGGCGGTGTAGCCCAGCAGTTCCTGGTAGAAGAGCGGCAGGATGGTGATCATGGAGTAGATGCAGAGGCCGAGCAGGATCATGAGGCTGCATCCGAGGAAGAAGTTCCGGTCCTTGAGCGTCCGCAGGTTCACCAGCGGCGTGCGGCTGCGCCAGGAGTGAACCACGAACCAGGTGAAGGCCACGATGAAGATCAGCGCTGCCCAGCGGATCCAGACGGCTCCGAACCAGTCGTCTTCCTGGCCCTTATCGAGGATGATCTGGAGGAAGCCGGTCCAGACGGCGAGCAGGCCAAAGCCGATGCCGTCAAATGGGCTGGCTTTGGCTTTTGAAATGTACGGGGGGTCGTTGACGTAGCGGCTGATCATGAAGACTGCCAGCGCGCCGACCGGGATATTGATGTAAAAGGCGTAGCGCCAGCTGTAGGTATCCGTCAGCCAGCCGCCGAGGGTGGGGCCCAGAACCGGGGCGACGACCACGCCAAAGGCGAAGACGGCCATGGCGGCGCCGCGTTTCTCAGGCGGAAAGCTTTCCAGAAGAATGCTTTGCGAGAGGGGCTGCAGGGCTCCCCCGCCTGCGCCCTGGATGATGCGGGCGATGAGGATGAAGCCGAGGGTCGGGGCGGCTCCACAGAAGAAGGACGCCACGGTAAAGATGATGACGCAGGTGATGAGGAAGCGCTTGCGCCCGAAGCGGAGAGAGAACCAGTTGCTGGCCGGCAGGATGACGGCGTTGGCGACCAGGTAGCTGGTCAGGACCCAGGTGGCTTCGTCGGTGGTGGCGGAGAGCGACCCGGCGATATAGGGCAGGGCCACGGAGGCGATCGCCGTGTCCAGCACCTCCATGAAGGTCGCCAGCATCACGGAAAGGGCGATCAGCCACGGATTTACGCCGAAGTTTTGCGCCTGCTGGCCGCTGTCTGCCATGCCCTCTGCCTGGTTTTGGAATCGAAACGTGTAGGGACAATTTCCGAGGGAAACTCAGCCGGATAGCCTCAACCTGGTCCAAAAGCCTTGGTCTGCGTTTTGGATACAGGAGAGTCTCTTTGGGATGCAGACGGGCTGAGGATAATGCCGGTTGGATGACGCAATTTTGCGGTAAGTAACGGAATTCAAATATTTTGGGATCGCTGCATCGTGGACGCCAGTCACCGCATCAGATAGATTGACAATAACTCACTCAAGTGCGAAGCTAGCCAAGCACGGCACTTTCAGGAGCAAAGACTCAACATGGCAAAGATTATCGGTATCGACCTCGGCACGACCAATTCGGTCGTGGCCGTGATGGAGGGTGGCGAACCCAAGGTCATCGCCAACGAGGAGGGCGGCCGGACGACTCCCTCCGTGGTCGCGTTTACGAAATCCGGCGAGCGGCTGGTCGGACAGGTGGCCAAGCGCCAGGCAATCACGAACCCGGCAAACACCATTTATTCGATCAAGCGGTTCATGGGGCGCCGCTTCAACGAAGTCAACGACGAGATGAAGATGGTCCCCTACAAGGTGGTCCAGCAGGGCGACCATGTGGCGGTGGAAGCCCAGGGCAAGCTGTACACGCCGCCGGAGATCTCGGCGCTGATCCTGCAGAAGCTGAAGAAAGCGGCGGAGGACCACCTGGGCGGCCCGGTGACCGAAGCCGTGATCACGGTTCCGGCGTACTTTAACGACGCGCAGCGCCAGGCGACCAAGGACGCGGGCAAGATTGCCGGTCTGGACGTAAAGCGCATTGTGAACGAGCCGACGGCGGCCGCGCTGGCGTACGGTCTGGACAAGAAGAAGGACGAGACGATTGCCGTGTACGACTTCGGCGGCGGCACGTTTGATATTTCGATCCTCGAAGTGGGCGAAGGTGTCATCGAGGTGAAGTCGACGAACGGCGACACGCACCTGGGCGGTGACAACATCGACCAGCGGATCGTGGACTGGCTGATCGACGAGTTCAAGAAGGATGAAAGCCTCGACTTGCGGGCTAAGGGCAACGAGATGGCTCTGCAGCGCCTGAAGGATTCGGCGGAGCGCGCGAAGATCGAGCTGTCGACGGCGCTGGAGACGGAGATCAACCTGCCGTTCATTACGGCGGATGCGACGGGTCCGAAGCATCTGGTGAAGAAGCTGACGCGGGCGAAGCTGGAGCAGCTGGTCGAGGACATCATCCAGCGGTCGGTTGAGCCGTGCAAGAAGGCGCTGGCCGATGCCGGCGTGGACGCCAGCAAGATCGACGAGGTAGTGCTGGTGGGTGGACAGACGCGCATGCCGCGCATCCAGCAGCTGGTGAAGGACCTGTTCGGCAAAGAAGGCCACAAGGGCGTGAATCCGGACGAAGTGGTCGCGGTGGGCGCGGCGGTGCAGGCCGGCGTGCTGGCGGGCGAAGTGAAGGACCTGCTGCTGCTCGACGTGACGCCGCTGACGCTGTCGATCGAGACGCTGGGCGGCGTGGCGACGCCGATGATCCCGCGCAACACGACCATCCCGACGAAGAAGACGGAGACGTTTTCTACCGCGGCCGACAGCCAGACGGAAGTCGAGGTGCACGTGCTGCAGGGTGAGCGTCCGATGGCGGGGCAAAACCGCACGCTGGGCAAGTTCAAGCTGGGCGGAATTCCTCCGGCCCCGCGCGGCGTGCCGCAGATCGAGGTGACGTTCGACATCGACGCGAACGGCATTCTGAACGTGACCGCGAAGGACCGCGCCACGGGCAAGGACCAGAAGATCACCATCACTTCGTCTTCGGGTCTGAGCAAGGAAGAGGTGGAGCGGATGGCGAAGGAAGCCGAAGCTCACTCGGCCGAGGACAAGACGAAGCGCGAGGAGATCGAGGCGCGGAACCAGCTGGACGGGCTCGTGTACAACATCGAGAAGATGCTGCGCGAGAACGGCGACAAGGTGAGCGGCCAGGAGAAGTCGGATGTCGAGGCGGCTCTGGCGGACGCCAAGAAGACGCTCGAAGGCCAGCCCAGCCCGGCGGAGCTGAACGCGGCACGCGAGCGGCTGACGCAGGCTTCGCACAAGCTGGCCGAAGCCATGTACAAGGCCAACGCGGCGGCTCCGGGGGCGGGCGTTCCGCCGACTGACGGCGCAACGGCTGCCGGAGGCACCACCGAGCAGAAGAAGGACGAAGGCGTGATCGACGCCGAGTACGTGGACGTGGAAGACAAGAAGTAAGGCAGAGCTCAGAGTGCAGGGCTTAGTGGGGCGTTCCGGCTGGAACGCCCCGAGTTTATGGATCAGACAAAAGACCACAGGCGATCGAGAAGATGAAGGAAAACAGGGTTTGGAAATGCGAGCAGATGCGCGCTGGCCGGGTGACGAACCGGGTGGTGTTTGACACGCAGGAGCAGGCGAGCCAGTTCGTCGCGCAGATGCAACGGGTGGAGCCGGACTTGTTCTGGCGGGTTGAGCCGGTGGATGCGTATGGGGTGTGGAACTGATGCCGTTTAACGTTCTGCGTTAAACGTGCTACAGTAAGCGGTGATCCGATCGTTCGCGAACGAGGAAACTCGGCAGCTCTGGCTAACCGGGAGCAGCAGGAAGTTCGGCAACATCGCCCGGCCGGCAGTCAGAAAACTGGAAGCGATCGATTTCGCTGTGCGGCTGGAAGATCTGAAAGATCCGCCAGGGAACCGTCTTGAGAAACTGCGAGGCAATCGGGAAGGGCAACACAGCATTCGGATCAACGACCAGTTCAGAATTTGTTTTCGATGGGAAGATCATCATGCCTGGGAAGTTGAAATCACGGACTACCACTGAGAGAAGATCAATACCCCGCGATCCTCGGGAGCATGGAGTCGCCATCCATCCCGGCGAGTTCCTGCGGGAGGACTTCATGAAGCCCCTGGGGCTCTCAGCGAATGCGCTGGCGATCGCGTTGCGCGTACCTGTCACGCGCATTACAGAGATCATCCGCGAACGGCGTGGAGTTACGGTCGAGACGGCGATGCGGCTCGGCCGCTATTTTGGGACCAGCACTGAATTTTGGCTCAATATGCAGAAGGCATGGGAACTCGCCAGCGCAGAGAGGGAGCTCATGCCGCGAATTCGTGCTGAGGTACAACCAGCGCCGCGCGACCCGCAAACTCACGAGCTTGTGCAGAGAGCAACTGCTTAACTACAGATCATGCCAGCGACCCAGCACAAAGACTATTACGCGACACTTGGCGTGAAGAAGAGCGCCACGGCGGAGGAGATTCGCAAGGCCTTCCGCAAGCTGGCGCGCAAGCATCATCCCGATGTCAATCCGGGAGACAAGAAGGCTGAGGAGCGGTTCAAGGAAATCTCCGAGGCGAACGATGTTCTGAGCGACGAGAAGAAGCGCAAGATTTACGACCAGTTTGGCTTCTACTCGGACCAGATCGACCCGGCGGCGGCTGAGGCCGCGGCACGGGCGGGTGCGGCGCAGGGCGGAGGGGGCGTTCCCTTCGACTTCGGCGGCTTTGATTTCTCCGAGGAAGCGCCGGGATCGGGCGGAGGCTTTGGCGGATTCCGCGACATCTTCTCCAGCATGTTTGGGCGCGAGCGGCAGGCGCGGGGACCGCAGCCGGGAACCGACCTGGAGTA
>DATGJK010000491.1:0-4680 GCA_035295245.1 Acidobacteriaceae bacterium | reverse complement strand
GTGTTCGCATTGCCGGTTCCGTCGAATTTGAACTGATTCACGTCATAGCGGCGAATCATCTCCAGGCAAACTTCGAGGAAGTGCTGGTAGTACTTCGGGCCGGAGAGTGCGAATCCGCCGTCGACAATCTCGTACCCCTGCTCGCGCCCAAACTGGACCCGCTCCTTTTTCGGACCGTCATAGCCGCCCCAGGGCGAGAGCCACAGCCCCGGCGCCGCCCCGAAGCGTTTCGCCTCCTCGGCCACGGCGCTCAGCCCGTTCGGGAATCCGCTGTTGAAGCTCCACAGCGAGGCGTGATTGTCCCATCCATCGTCGAAGAGGAATGAGTCGAGTGTCACGCCGCGCTTCTCGTGGAGTTCTGTGCCGAAGGCGCGGACCCGGTCGAGCGCGCTGGCCTCGTCATAGGGCGTGAAATAGCCCAGGTCGTACCAGGAGTTGTAGTGCAGAAAGGTGCGATAGGGATGCGCCCGCTCGCGTTCCAGGTAGGCGAGGAAGTCGCGCCGCATCTGGCCGGCCCGGCTGACGCCGATCACGGAGCTGTAGGTGACGGACTGGCCGGCGCGCAGGGGCAGTTCGCGATCCACGACCGCGGTGGCGCGCTCGCCCTCCACCTTGCTCTGCGACAGCGGATCTTCGAATCCGAGGAACCAATGGCCCGCGACAATCGGGGAACCCTTCACCGTTCCAGAAACATGCGCATCGGGAATGCTCGCGTCGATGAGCCGCACCTCGGCGATGGGCTGGTCCGCGGCGCCGGCTGTGATCGTCACCGTCTGCCGGATGTAATTCGCCTCGTCGCGCAGCACCAGCGCCCACGTAACGTGCACCTTGCCGGCAGGGTCCGTCAGCGGCAGCGTGTATTGCTTCCCCTCGACTTGCTCCGCTGCCCGGCTCGACTGCGGATCTGCGGCCAGCGTCTCCAGCGTTCCCGGCCCTGCAGCACGCAGATTCCGCGCGTCGAAGACCGTCCCGTCTTTCAGCCGAATCGCAAACGCATCCGGCAGCGCGAGCGTCCTGAAGGACCACAGATCGCGCACCTTGAGCCCCGCAATGTGCCCAGCGCTAACGCTCCAGTCCGCGGCAATCACGCCATCGCGCAGTTCGCAGCGGTCGCCATGCACATATCCCACAGCGTGGCTCGCCTGCTGCGCGATGGCTGGAGCGGCGGCGAGGGCCAGCAGCGTCGCTGCTAAGCTTCTCCCTGAAGTCATCAGAGCGTCCTGCCCGGCAAAGCCGGAGTCCCGGTCGTGATCGTCAGCTGCGCGGGTGCAATGTGACCCTCCTGCGTCTTCGCCTCGATCTGAATCGACCCGGCGTTCGCGGTGCTTTCCACGATCAGCTGTGCCAGCCCTTTGAACAGGCTCCGCTTCGGCTCGATGTCCGACTCCTGGCAGTTGGGATCGCCGTTGCCCACGCCGAGGAACCGGCCTTCCCCGCTCACCCTGAACTCCACCAGATCGTCGGCCAGCGGCACCGTCCGGCCCTCGCTGTCGACGCCCTCGACGCGAATGACGGCGCAGTCTCGCCCGTCGGCATCGATGGCCGTTCGATCCGCCGTGAGCTTCAGACTCGCAACGGGGCCCGTTGTTTCGCGCTTCGCGGTCAGCGCCTGCTGACCGCCCTTGTAGCCGCGCGCCTCAATCGAGCCCGGCTCGTACTTCACCTTCCACTCCAGATGCCCGAGGGCCGGCATCTTCTGCCGTCCCTGGCTCTGGCCGTTGTGGAACAGCTCTACCTCGTCGAGATTCGAGAAGACCCACACTGTCACCGGCTCGCCGATGCGCTCGTCCCAGTTCCAGTGCGGGAAGAGGTGCAGCACCGGCTCCTTTCCCCAGCTTGCCTTGTAGTAATAGAAGAGGTCCTTGGGGAAGCCGCAGGTGTCCACGATGCCGAACTGCGAGTTGATCGACGGCCAACCGTAGGGCGTCGGCTCGCCGCGGTAATCGAAGCCGGTCCACGCAAAGCCGCCGGACAGGAACTCGCGCGCGGCGTAGAACTGCCACCACTCCTGCGCCAGCTCGGCCCAAGGCGGACGGTTCACATCATAGGCGCTGACCCAGTTGCGCAGCTTGTCAGTCAGGTAAGTGCCGCGCGTCGAGACGGTACTCGCCGTCTCCGAACCGATCAGGGGCTGGTTCGGATGATCGCGGTGGTAGCCGTCAATGATGCCCAGGCTGTAGTTGATTCCTTCCACATCCAGCGCCAGCGAGGCGCCCTTGCCGGCATCCTGGTTGATGGCCGCCGTGCATTGCCGCGTCGGATCCAGCTCGTGCGAGCGCTCCACCATGGTTCGCACGATGTGCTCGCCGATCGGCTGCCCCTCGATGATGACTTCCTCGTTGCCCATGGACCAGATGATGATCGACGGCGAGTTGCGATAGCGCTTAATCATCGTCTCGAGCTCCGCCAGACCCTCGGCGCTCGAGCTCATGGCCCGCGTCTCGCACATCATCATCATGCCCATGCGGTCGCAGGCCTGCACCCATTCGGGTGTCGGCATGTTGTGCGACGTGCGGACTGCGTTGCTGTCCATGGCCTTGAGAACGGCCACTCGGTATCTCTGAATCGCGTCGGGCACCGCCGCGCCCACTCCGGCGTGATCCTGGTGGTTGCAGGTGCCCTTGATCTTCACCGGCTCGCCGTTCAGGAAGAAGCCTTTGTTGACGTCGAACCGAATCGAGCGCACGCCAAAGGGAACCTCTTCGCCGTCGCGAACGGTCCCGCTCGTCTCGACGGACACGATTGCCGAATACATGTGCGGCGTCTCCGGCGACCACAGCACAGCATCGCGAACCGTCGCCGACGCGATGAACTTCCCTTCACCGTCCGGCTCGATCGACTGCGGAGCCGAGGCCGCGGCTCCCACCTGCTTGCCGTCGGTATCGAGAATTTTCCAGTGCACGACGGCCGTCTCGGCTTTCTTGCCTCGATTCCGCACGACCGTCCCCAGCGACAGCGCCGCATCGTGCCCCTTCACATCCGCGCGCACCCAGCTTTCCCAGCGGCCCAGATGCAGCGGATCGAACTTCGTCAGCCACACGTGGCGGTAGATGCCCGCGCCCTCGTAGAACCAGCCGTCGCCTTTGCTCGCGTCCACCCGCACAACGATGTAGTTCTCGCCGCCGTAGTTGATAAAGTCCGTGACGTCGAAGCGGAAGGGCGTGTAACCGCTGTCGTTGCGGCCGATGTAACAGCCGTTCAGGAAGACCAGGGAGGTGCGCATGGCGCCGTCAAACTCGATCCAGATGCGGCGACCGAAATCCGATGCCGGAATGTTGAAGCTCTTGCGGTACCAACCCACTGATGTATCCGGATACTTGCGGCCGAGCGGCTTGAATCCATGGGCCATCAGCTCCTGGTCGTCGACAAAGGGCAACTCGATAGCCCAGTCATGCGGCAGGTTCAGCGCGCGCCACTTCGCATCATCGAATTTGGCCGTCGCAAACGTGAACGAGCCGGTCTTCGAACTGATGTAGTCGCTCTGAAACGCGAAGAACCCCAGGTCTTTCGCCGGATCGTTGAGGTTGCCGAAGGTGAACTTCCAGTTGAAGTCCATCAGATATTGCTCGCGCGGCCCGGGAACTGCGTTGGGACGCTGCTCGTCCCAGGCGAGCCATTCGTCGACGCGGGCCAGCGCGGTGTGCGGCAGCAACGAGGCGGCCGAAGCAGCGAGTCCAGTTTGAAGCAGTTGGCGGCGCGACGGAGAAAACATGGTCGGCTCCTGAAAGCGGTTTCACTGCAAGACGACAGCATAGCGCAGGAGCGCGCATGGCGGCCAAAGTTGCCGGCAGCTGGCGCTGCTCAGAAGCTCGCGCCGCCGAAATTCGGCTGGTTGCTTAAGACTTCTTTGCCGCCGCTGCGGCCGATCACATAGGTGGGCCCGGGCAGTGTGGGCGCGCTCTCCACGGGAGTCCACAACCACACGCGATCCTGCCCGCTCCACCGCTGCGCCACCTCATCCATGTTGACGAACAGAGACGGATTGGTGGGCTGGCCGGTGCCCGAGGTTTCCGTGCCGGAGGTCTCCGTCGCCAGCTGTTTCGGGGCGCGCGTGCCGTCCACCACCAGCACCTGCCGCTCCAGGTAGAAGACAAAGGAAGAGGCGGTATCGAAGGGCCCGTTCACCACGATCACATCCGACGGATGCACCTCAGGCTTGATGGCCTCTGCCAGAATCTGCGACGAGAGGATCGGCGAGAAGGTGTTCAGCGCCAAATGAGCGGCGATCAGCATGCCGACGATCATGCCGGCGAGAAACATGTTCGCCATGCGCGCGTTGTTGCGCAGCCGGAACCACAGCCCGCCGCTCACGCCCACCAGCAGCGCCGCCAGCATGATGGCCAGCGGCACCTTGAACAGGCCCATCGCGCGACGCGTCAGGTCCACCAGATACGCGAAGAACACGGCCCGATGCCCCGCATGGGGATGCAGGAGCGTCGCAATATCGACGCCGGGCGCGGGGATCGGTGCCTTCCAGAGCGAGTAGGCAATGAAGGCTGCTGCCGCCAGGCCGACGATGAAGACGATCCACTCAAGGACGCGCCCCTGATGTTCCTTCCGCTCCTCGTCCTGCGCGAGCCAGCCGCCTGCGAGCAGCGCCATGGGCGGCAATGCGGTGATGAGATTGAACTCCAGCCGTGCCGCAAAGCTGAAGTAGACCAGCACCACCAGAATCCACGT
>DATGJK010000490.1:0-12376 GCA_035295245.1 Acidobacteriaceae bacterium | reverse complement strand
GCAAGTCGCGCGAAGCCCTGGCGGACGCCGACGTCGTGGTGGTCGTCCTCGACGCATCCGTCCCGCTGCGTGAAGACGAACAGCATCTGATCGCATCGCTCGCTAACCGGCGCGCTGTGGCCGCAATGAACAAGTCCGACTTGACCCTGACCGGCGATGCGGAACTGCTGGCTGACGCCAAGTTGCCGATACCGTCCGTTTCAACGTCGGCTCTGACGGGCCACGGAATTCCCGAGCTGCGCCAGGCGCTGACCGCGCTGGTGCGCAACCCGGCGGGCGAGAGTGAGTCGGGCATGCTGACCGCGCTTCGGCACTTCGAGGCAGTGAGCGGCGCGCTGGACGCTCTGCGCGCGGCGCGAGAAGCCGTTCCAGCGAAGACCCCGCATGAGATGCTGCTGCTCGATCTCTACAACGGCCTGCGTCATCTCGACAGCCTGACAGGTGAAACCACAGCGGACGACATTCTGAACCGCATCTTCTCGAGCTTCTGCATCGGAAAATAGACCGGATGGGCCCGTGTGCGGAAGCAGCATGCGTGCGCGGCGCAGGAAGTGTGTGTCCGGCCTTTATCGCGGCACCGGCACCTCCGCACCATGGCGCTCGGCGGAAACATATGCCGCGTACAGCGTCGCGATGGTGTCGCGCGCCAGTTGCAGCGTGGCCAGAGGTTCGCGTTGCTGGGCGATCGCCTCCATGAAGTCCTGAAACTCCTGCGGATAGCCATGTTGCCAGTTTTCATCCGGCGCAGGATGATTCCAGCCGAGCTTCGTCTCGATCTTCTCCGTCACATAGACGTCGCGCAGCGTCTGCTCGCGCGCGTTGAAAGTCCCCAGCGCATCCGTCGGATTGAGATTGCAGCGGGTCCGGTGGTTGTTGGCCATCACCTCGAGCCAGTTCGCGACCCCGCCCAGCATCAGTTCCGACGCGAACAGGTCCGCAACCGTGCCGTCGTCGAAGGTGATGTGCATCTGGCCGTAGTCCTCGATGTCCTGATAGCCGCGGCGCAGCAGGCCTTCATCGCGAAATTCCGGCAAGCGCGTGATTTCATGCGTGCGCGCACTCACCGTTGCCGGCCGGATCGCGTTTCCGCCGCGCGCGGCGCCTTCTGCCTGCTTCAGGTAGAGCGCTGCCGAGAGCGGATGACAGCCCTTGCCGACGAGCGATCCGCCGCCGGAGTGCCGCCAGCTGCCGTAGTAAGGCGAGTGCGAGCCGCTGTGCGATTCGTTGCCCATGATCCACAGAATCTGCGCGCCGCTCTTCTCGACAATCTCGCGCTCCTTCTGCACAGCAGGCGCATATACCCAGTTCTCGGCATAACAGACGGTTCGTCCGCTGCTGCGCGCCGCCTGCGCAATGCGCTGGCAGCTTTCCACCGCTTGCCGCAGCATCGGCTCCTTCGGCGACGCATTTCCGCGAAAATCCTCGGCGCCATCGCCAAAGTATCCGGTCAGCGGCTTTTCGATGATCACATGTTTGCGGCGCTCCAGCGCCATGACCGCCAGCTTCTCGTGGGTAACGGGCGGCGAGCAGAGATCGATCACGTCTACCGCATCACAAAGCGCCTCCACGCTGTCGAATGCGCGAATGCCGGCTTCGTGAGCAAATTTCTCACGGCTTGCCGCGGAGCGTGCCGTCACGCCCACGATCTGCACGGGAACGCCGTACACACGGCGCAGACTCTCCAGATGAAATCGCGCCGCGAATCCGGCGCCGACAAAACCGACACGAATCGTTTGGGTCATTGCTGCGAACAGTCCTTCGGAGAATCACTGGCCGGCCTGTTGTGGAGCACCTCGCGAGATCCAGCTAATCACATGGTACGTGGCCGGGCCGCTGCCAGCGTTCCGGATCGCCTGCAGCTGATTGGGGGTGTTCAGAATCACGGAACCGGGACCGAGTTTCGTCCATGTACCATTTACGTAAGCCTCCACTTCGCCGCGATCAATGATGATGACTTCTTCGTGCGCGCGTTTCTCGGGAGGATGAGAACCAACGCCGGGATTCAGCGTGGTCGCATGCACTTCCAGCTGATCGAGCATCGGGGTAGGACCGCGGAAGAAGTGCCGTGTCTCACCGGTGGGAGTGTTTTGCGCCGGAATGGAATTCCAGTCGTATGCGGACTGGCCCAGTACCTTGCCGCGCGACTCTCCCAAAGCGAGCGCGGCGGCGGTTACGACGATCGACAGGAGACAAAGGGACACATCTCTGCGGGTCAACCTCATCATGACTCGATCCCTCCACTTCGTTTGGCCGCAACACAGCTGGGCCTGAAGCAACAACGCAGTTCGTGTTGTCAGCGCGACATCGTACACGCGCAGCTCGCGCCCGGGATTGACACGGCATCCGGTCGTCAATAATGTTGGGGTCGCGTACTAAACCCAGCCGCGCAGCGTGTCGCTGCATGGAGAACCGCATGAAGACCAGCTTCGCCGCCGCCAGAATCATATCGTGTCTCGCCGCCGTTCTTCTCCTCGCGGGCATAGCCTTGTCCACATCCGCACAAACGCAGCCACAGCGTGCGACCGCTGGGCTCGTACTGCGCCCGCCCGTGACCCTGGTGCTCGCTCCGGGAGAACCGCAGCCGGTCCGCGAAGCGGCCAACGACCTTGCTTCAGATTTTCAGAAGGTCTTCGGGACGAAACCAGCCATCGCCGATCGCGCAGCCGGCGGCATCAGCATCACGATCGGCGAGGCAGAACGCCTTCCGGAAGCGATCCGTCCCTCCGGTCTGTCTGCCCCTGAGTCGTTCTCGATCGCCGCCCACCCGGCCGACCATGCGGTTGTCCTCGCCGGGGCCGACATGCGCGGCACCATCTACGCCATTTACCAGTTCTCGCAGGAATTCCTCGGCGTCGATCCCCTGTACTACTGGACCGATCGCGAGCCGGCGCGCCGCGCGAGCATTGCCCTGCCCGGCGGACTCGATAAGAGCTACCCCGCTCCCGTTTACAAATATCGCGGCTTCTTCATCAACGACGAAGACCTGCTCACCGGGTGGGCTCCGGGCGAGAAAGAGCATGCCGGCATTTCGCTCGCCGCCTGGAACAAGGTGTACGAAACCATTCTGCGGCTCAAGGGGAACATGGTCGTGCCCGGCACCTGGATTTTCCCCAACGATCCGCAGATTGCGCTCGCTGTGAAGCGCGGTCTCATTGTCACGCAGCATCACGCCATCCCGCTGGGGTTGAACGTCGCGCGCTGGCCGCGCGATGTGCCCTACAACGACACCGAACATCCGGAGATTCTGGAGCGCGCCTGGAAGAATGCCGTGGCCGAATATCCCTCGAACGCGGAGATTCTATGGGATGTGGGCCTGCGCGGGCTCTCCGACGTGAGCTACGCGTCGATGGACCCCAACGTGCGCAACAACGACCAGGCGCTCGGCGCATTGATCAGCAAAGCCATCCGCGATCAGATGAGCATCGTGCGCGCCGTGCATCCCGATGCGAAGTTTGTCACCGATCTGTGGCAGGAAGGGGCGCGCCTTGCAAAAGAGGGCTATCTCACCATTCCGCCTGAGGTCATGACGGTATGGGCCGACGATGGCTCCGGCTTTCTGCAGGACAACGGGCAGGTGAAAGCCGGCGAGGGCATGTACAACCACATTGCCATGCTCAACGGGCGCGCCAATCAGCTAAGCGAAATGGTGCTCGTTTCGCGTACCGATGAAGAGCTGCGCCGCTACATTCGCGCCGGAGCCACGGCCTACATGCTGGTGAACACCAGCGACATTCGCCCGGTGACGATGAGCGCTCGCGCCATCATGGATCTGGCATGGCAGGGGCACCTGCTCGGCGCCGGTCCGGATGATCCACCGGACGAGGCCGCTGATAAGTTCTACCGCGCGTGGGCGACGGAGCAGTTTGGAGCGAAAGCCGCTCCGGCCATGGCAGCGATGTACCGCGATTACTTCATCGCTCCGGCAACGTACGGCGATCCAGCACACGAGTACGGCGATCAGCTCTATCACGACGAGAGCCGCATGATGTTGCTGACGCAGATGATCGGCTCGCCGCTTTACGGGATTCCCAGCCAGTCGCCGAAGTGGGAAGTGCCGCGCCTGGTGGGAGAAGGTTACGGACGCCCCGGCTTCAACGGTCCCGACTGGCTCAAAACCACGGCCGCCCGCGAGGTGAAGAACTGCAGCGAGGCCCAGCCGCGCTGGGATGGGGTTTGGAAGAAGGCGCTGGCCGCTGAGGCGCTGGTCGCGCCCGACCGCAAGGCCTTCTACCAGGCTTCGGTCCTCACCATGATCTCCATCAACCGCGAGAGCAATCGCATGCTCTGGAAGGTGGCGCAGTCCATCGTCGACAGCGAGAACGGGAATGACGAGCAGGCGCGTGCTGATGCCGCGGAAGCTCTGGATGCCGTCAATCAGGCACGCCAGGCCGAGACCGCAGCGGAGTACGGCAAGTGGAAGAACTGGTATCGCGGTGACTGGCTCACCGGCGTTCCTCTAACTCAACAAACCATCCAGGCCTACGTGCAGTTCCTCCACGATCCCCTCGCAGCCACGCTGCCGCCGCCCATTCTGTGGAATGGCTGGCAGGGCTACTACCACATCATGCGGTATGAAGGGGACCGCTCAGCAGACGTGCACTGATCGGACCACCTCTCCACGGTAAAGCTGCGGATAAGGGTGGGGCACTCCGAGTACATCGCTCAGCGGGTCATGGCGTAGTGCGCCTGTTCCTCGATCCAGGCAATCCGGACCGGTTCTCGATGCGCCGCCTGCAGAGCCTTATTCAACTCCGGCAGGTCCGTCTTCTTGAACTGCTCCCACGCGGCGACTTTCTCGCGTTCGGCCTGGCTCATCTGGTCGAAAAGGGTCTGCGCCACGGCAGGCGCTGTGCGGTCGCCGCTCTCGACCACGCGCAAGTCCGTGCCGAGACCCGCGACGGCCGCGGCCAGCCCGGGTTGACTCTCGCCGCGCTCGGCATTTTCCCGGCGCGAGCCGCCGCGAATTGCATCGAGCTTGTTCTGCGTGCTGCGGATCGCGGCTGCGAGATCCGACGGCGCTGAAGCATCGCCCGCCTGTACAAGCTGGTGCTCCACGCTGTCCAGCTCTGCCATGGCCTTGCGCCCGGCAAGCAACTCCGCATAGATCTTCTCCGCCTGCGAGTACTGTGCCTTAAGGACTGAATCCGTCGCCGAGGAGCGCGGGTCCATCTCTACCTGGAGTGGCCGATCCATTGTGGTCCCGTCTACGTTTAGGCGTACCGTATAGCGGCCCGGAGGAACGCGAGGACCGGCAGGCGCTCCCGCCGCGTCGTCAGCTTCATCATCGCCGAGTCCTGCGCTGGAACTGCCCGCATTTAAATCCCACACGAAACGGTGCTCGCCAACGCTGGTCTCGAGCATGGGCGGCTTCGGGAACCAGCGTTCCGCGATGGGCAGCAGCGGCCGCGCCGCCGGACGCTTCTCTGCGTTCGAATAATGCCGGATCACGTGCCCCTGCGCATCGAGGATTTGCAGCGTAACCTTCGTTGCAGCGTCGGCCAGGTAGTAGTCGAGAATTGCGCCGTTCGGCGGATTGTCAGCCTGCGGCTCCTCCGGAGGCAGCGGGGTACCAAGGAACGTGTCGTTGTCCACGCGCACGGCTTTTTCGGGAGCAAACAGATAGTCATGGGAGCCGCCCACGGCAGCGGCCTGGCGCAGCGGCGTGATATTGTCGAGCACCCAGAACGAGCGCCCATGGGTGGCGACGATCAGATCGTCGCCGTTGATGTTCAGATCCCGAACCGAACTAACGGGCAGATTCAGCTGCAGCGGTTGCCATTGGCTGCCGCCGTCAAAGGAAACATAGACGCCGAACTCCGTTCCCGCGAAGAGCAGGTTCTTTTGTTCCGGATCTTCGCGAATTGCATGCACGAAGTGGCTTTGGGCGATGGCAACCACAGAGAGCTTCCAGCTCTTGCCGTAGTCATGTGTGATGTAGATGTACGGCTTGCGGTCGTCGAGACGATGGTGGTCCACGGCTGCATAGGCCGTCGCTGGATCGAAATGGGACGCCTCGATCAGCGAAATCTTGCTCCACGCGGTCAGCTCGGGCGGCGTAACGTCGTTCCAGCTCTTGCCGCCGTCTCGCGTCACGTGGATCCGTCCCGTGTCGCTGCCCGCCCAGATCAGCTGTGCGTTCAGCGGCGAAGGCGCCAGCGTGTAGACCACGCCATAACCGCGTTGCATCGCGTTCTCGGGGGTGGCGGGGCCGCTCTCGTCCGCGCCTGCAACCGCGCCCGTCAGGTCCGGGCTGATCTGCTGCCAGTGCAGACCGCCATCGGTGGTCTTCATCACGTACTGCGTCCCCAGATACAAAGACGTCTTGTCCGCAGGAGAAAACACCACGACCGGTGTCCATGGATCGCGGTACTTGCGCCGGTTAATTTCCGTGCCAAAGCCGCCCAGCGGCCAGGGCGCAATGTTCTGGCTGAACGAGGTGCGCAGATCCATGCGCGTCGGCCCGCCGTAGGTGTCGGTGTAATAGACGATGTTCTCGTCTTTGGGATCGATCGCGACGTAGCCGCTCTCGCTGCCGCCTGGCAGGAACCAGTCGCGGGTGTCAATATGCCCGTGGTCGGAGCGGCTGTGCACGGCAATCGCTCCCGAGTCCTGCTGCGCGCCATAAATGCTGTAGGGGAATTTGTGGTCCGTGGTGACGTGATACAGCTGCGCCGTGGGCTGGTTATACCAGCTGGACCACGTCTTGCCGCGATCGATGCTCACTGTGGTTCCCTGATCCGTTCCGAGCACCAGATGGCTGGAGTTCTTCGGATCGACCCACAGCTCGTGATAATCGTCGCCGCCCGGCGCGCCGCGCACGACCTCGATCGTCTTACCGCCGTCGTTGGTTCGATACAGGGCAACGTTCGGGATGTACAGCACGTCGGGATTGCTGGGATCAATGGCCAGCGCGGAGAAATACCAGGCGCGGCTGGTCAGGCGCGCATCGCTGTTTACCAGCGTCCAGTTGTCGCCACCGTCATCGGACCGGTAGAGCCCGGCATGACCTTTGCAGTCGATGGTCACGTAGACGCGATGGCCGTCGGCGCTCACCGCAATTCCGGTGCGTCCCCAGCTCTCCGCCGGCAGGCCATTGCCGGAGATTTGCGTCCAGTGCGCGCCGCCGTCGGTCGTGCGGTAGAGCGCATTGCCAGGGCCTTCCAGCGGAGCATAGGTGCTCCACGGCGGACGATGCGCGTTCCATGTCGTGGCAAAGAGAATCCGCGGGTGCGCCGTCGCCATGGCAATGTCGGCGATTCCCACATCGGAGCCCTTGTCGAGGACGCGCGTCCACGTCTCGCCACCATCCGTTGATTTGTACACGCCCCGCTGCTCATTCGGTCCATACGCATGGCCGAGCACGCCGGCGTAAACCGTGCGCGCATCCTGCGGATCGACGAGAATGCGGCTGATCTGCCGCGAATCATCGAGACCGACGTGCTTCCACGTGGCTCCCGCATCGTCGCTGCGGTACACGCCGTTGCCCGATGCAAGATCGGAGCGGATGTCCGATTCCCCGGTGCCGGTGTAGATGACGTTCGGATCGGAAGGTGCAACGGCAATCGCTCCGATCGAAGCCACCGGCTCGCGGTCGAAAATCGGCGTCCAGGTCACGCCCGCATTCGCCGTCTTCCAGATGCCCCCATCGACTCCGCCAAAGTAGAACGTGCCGTCGCTCCCCGGAACGCCGCTGACCGCCACCGCTCGTCCTGCGCGGAATGGCCCGACCAGCCGCCAGCGCAGGCCGCTGAACAGCTGCGGAGAAACTGCCGGGGTCTGCGACGACGCGGCTGGAGTCGCCGCGAGAATAAAGAGCAAAAAGGGAGTGAGAAGGACAGGGAAGCGGTTGGTCTTCATCGGTGAATGAAATTGTGACGGCGATTGCGCCGAATCGCAAGCCGATGATTCCCTGGGCGTCTGGCGCGCGGCGCAAAAATCAGCAATGCTGTTAAGTTGGCATATCCGATCATAAGCCGGGTTTTCGCACTGGTTGCGTTCTCGAGCTGCGCTGTTCTCGCGCAGACGCCGGACACCGCTGCCATCCGCGGTACCGTAACCGGGCCCGACGGAGTGCCGCTGCCCGGCGTTCATCTCACGCTGGAAGACAGCGGCCACCACATCCTGCGCGCGGCAGCATCGGACGCTCGGGGCCGGTTCGATTTTTCCGGATTGCCCGTTGCCCAGCCGCTCCAGATCCTCGCCTCGGCAAGCGGCCTTGCCCAGGCATCATCCGGCGCACTGACGCTGGCTGCCGGTCAGGCTGCCGCCGTCCAGTTGCGGATGACCCTGCCCAGCGTGAAGGCGGAGGTGATCGTCACCGGCGCCGCCGGCGAGATCCGCACGGATGAGCCGCAGCTCGGTGATTGGTTGAGCGGAGAGCAGGCGCGCGCGATGCCCCTTCTCAACCGACGCATCACGTATTTGCCCCTGCTGAACGCCGCGAATCGCCCCGCGATCAATCAGGGCGACATCTTCATGAATCAGGAGCTCTTCACCGCGAACGGCACCGGCCGTCGGCAAACCAGTTTCGAAGTGGATGGCGCCGGCGGCAATGATTTGTGGGGACGGCAGACGGTCTTCACCAATGTTCCGCTGGACGCGGTCAGCGAGATCACGATCCTCGACAATGCCTTTGCCGCGGATTACGGGTTCGGCGAGGGCGCAGTGGTCAATGTCGTCACGCGCAGCGGCGCGAGCCGCTTCCATGGCGATGTGCTGGGACTGTGGCGCCCTTCGGCGCCGGAAGCTGCGCTCTCCGGATTCTCCACGGCGAACGCGGCCAGCGGCAACGACGTTACCCGCGACACGTTAGTCCAGGCTGCTGCGGCGCTCGGCGGGCCGCTGATGCGCGATGCACGAACCGTCTTCTTCCTGTCCAGCGAAACCAGCCGTCAGGACCGCGCCTCGCCCGTGACGTCACCGCTCGCTCCCGGCAACTATATTGGGCACTACCGCGACTGGCTCGGCCTTCTGCGTCTCGACCGCACCCTCAATCAGGACCAGCGCCTGTTTCTGCATCTCGGCGCCGACAGCTTCTTCGATACGAATCCCAACGGCATCGTCGGCGGCAACACGCTGCCCAGCGTGGCGCGCGTCTTTCATCGCCGTACCTACACCGCGGAACTGGGACACACCGCAGAGCTCAGTTCTGCGATGTCAAACGATACGCGATTGCAGTTTCAGATGGCGTCGCCGATCACGCAGTTCTCTCCCGTGCGCTACGGAACGGAATACGTGGTCCCGATCTCCAGCGGCGGAACCTTTATGTCCGGAACCTCGCAGTCTGCGTTGCTGATGAACCGGCAGTTCGAAGTCGTCGATACCCTGACCCGTATCCTGCCACGCAGTGAACTGCGCGCCGGATTTGACGTGATCCACGCCCACAATGGCGGCAACAGTAAAGAGTTCGGCGGACCGATCACGCAGGGTGAGCTGATCTACAACGCCTGCACCGGCACGCTTACGTACTGCGAAAGCTCGGCGTACCTCGACAACATCGCGAACGTCGCGAGCTATACCCAGAGCTTCGGAGACGCGAATTACACGGTCGACGACACACTCGCAGGGCTCTTCGCCCAGTACGATCTGCACGCCACCAATGGCTTGGTGCTCAACCTCGGACTGCGTTACGAAGTGCAGACCTTCGCCGATTCTCGCCGCGACTTCGCTCCACGCGTTGGGTTCGCCTGGAACATCGGCGGCCATGGCACGACCACCCTGCGCGGCGGCTTCGGCATCTACGACGCGCAGGTGGTCGACAATGCCGAAGCCAATTACGCCCTCAGCGGCCCAGCAGGGGTTTTCAACTACACGGCTGCGCCGGGACAGGCAGGATTTCCTGCGAGCGTGTCGGATGTGCCTCTGGCAGGATTTCCCGCCGGAGCCGTCGCGCCGCTGCGCAGCTTGTACCTCCGGCCTGGACGCGCCGCGTACTACAACCAGTCCCTCCCGACGAACACGCTGCTGAACTATCCAGCGGCTCTGCTCAATCCCTACAACGAACAGTGGACGCTGGGCATCGAGCGGCAACTTGCTCCGGGCTGGGTGCTCGCGACGGATTACCTCGGCTCGCACACTCTCCACATCGTGCGCCCCCTGGATCTTGACCCGCCCGCCTCATTTCTCCGCACCGCCGCGGGTCAGACGCGCAGCGCACAGGCCGCGAACTGCACGCGTCCCAACTGGATCTCCTGGTACGCCCAGCGCGGCGTCTCCTGCGATCCGGTGCACAACTCCGGTCCGACTCCGCCGTACAGCGTCATCCAGAGCGACGTGAATGACGGCATGGCCTGGTACGACGCGCTGGACGTTAACCTGAGCCACCACGCCGCGAACGGCTCAGCGATGCTGGCCAGCTACACCTGGTCGCACGTGCTCGATACAGTCGACCCCGATGTGCCCAGCCAGAATCCCAACGATCCTCGCCGCCCGGGTCGCGCCGATGAATTGGGCAACGCCATCTTCGATCAGCGGAATCGGCTCGTGGTGAGCGGCGTTTACGCGGCACCCTGGGATGTCCGCCTGGGCGGCATCGCCACGCTCGCGGGCGGCTTGCCGTACAACATTGTTACCGGCGTGAATAACAGCGGAGATACGGGCGCGACCACCGATCGCCCCGTGGTCAACGGAGTTGTCATCGGCCGTAATACCGGGCGCGGAACGCCCATCTGGGAACTCGACCCGTTCGTCGCGAAACGCATTCGCCTCGGCAGCGAAAATGTCTGGGCGAACCTGCGCGCTGAAGCTTTCAACGCGGTCAATCATCGCAATGTTGTCGGCGTCAGCGGGACCTGGGGCAACGGTGCCTCAGCCGGACCCGGTTTCGGCCTGCCGCTCGCCGGAATTACTAATCAGCTTCCCGCACGCGAACTGCAGTTCTCCGCGCAGATCGAGTTCTGAAGCGAAATGAATGCAGCCCTCGCCATTACAATGGCCGCGTGCGCCCGAGCCTCCCCGACCGGGCCTGAAAGGACGATTCCCAGATCATGGCCAAGCGCCTTGCGTTGCGTGGGCTTTCTGCCGCTGCGTTCCTCATTTTGCTGCTTCCACCTCCAGTCGTTCATGCGCAAGCCGCGCCGAATTTGCCGGATCTCCACTGGCGCATGATCGGTCCCTTCCGCGGGGGACGTACGCGGGCGGCCTGCGGCGTCGCCGACCAGCCGAATGTCTTCTATATCGGCCAGGTCGATGGCGGTGTCTGGAAATCTACCGATTACGGCCGCACCTGGTTCCCCATCTTCGACCATGAAGACACGCAATCCATCGGCGCGATTGCCATTGCTCCATCCAGCGACAACATCGTCTATGTCGCCAGCGGTGAAGGCCTGCATCGCCCCGACCTCTCCGTGGGCGACGGCATCTACCGCAGCGACGATGCAGGGAAGAGCTGGACCCACCTCGGACTCCGCGATGGCCAGCAGATCCCCGCGCTCGCCGTCGATCCCACCAATCCAAATCGCGTCTTCGCCGCGGTCCTCGGCCATCCTTACGGGCCCAATTCCGAGCGCGGAATCTTCCGCTCCGATGACGGAGGCAAAACCTGGAAGAAGGTCCTCTACAAGGATGACCGCACCGGCGGCTCGGACGTCGTTCTCGACCCGAAGAACCCTCGCGTCGTCTACGCCTCGCTGTGGGAAGACACGCTCGGTCCCTGGGAGGATGGCAACCAATACTCCGGCACGCACGGCGGCCTCTTCAAGTCGGCGGACGGCGGCAACACCTGGAAACAGCTGACGAACGGTCTCCCGGCCGATCTGGTGCAGATCAACGTCACCGTCTCGCCCGCCCGCACCAGCCGCCTCTACGCCACGCTTTCAACCAAAGTGGAGGGCGGCTACGCATCCGGACGAGGACTGGGCGTCTACCGCTCCGACGACGCCGGCGCCTCGTGGCAGAAGATCACCGACGATCCGCGTCCCGCGATGAAGATTGGCGGCGGCGATCTGTCCGTTCCGGTCGCCGACCCACAGGACCCCGACACCGTCTACGTCACCAGCATCGTCACCGTGCGCTCTACGGATGGCGGCAAGACGTGGATCAGTCTGCGCGGCGCGCCCGGCGGCGACGATTACCAGAACCTCTGGATCAATCCGCGCGATGCGCGCATCCTGCTGCTGGTCAGCGATCAGGGTGCGGTGATCAGCGTCAACCGCGGCGACAGCTGGAGTTCCTGGTATAACCAGCCCACCGCGCAGATCTATCACGTCGCGGCGACGAACACCTTCCCCTATCAGGTATGTGGGGGCCAGCAGGAGAGCGGCTCGGTCTGCATCTCGACGCGCGGCAACGACGGCGAGATTACCTTCCGCGAATGGCATCCGGTGGGCATCATCGAGTATGGCTACGCCGCGCCCGATCCATTACACCCGAAGATCGT
>DATGJK010000489.1:0-5207 GCA_035295245.1 Acidobacteriaceae bacterium | reverse complement strand
GTTGCTGCTGCAACCTGTGTTGTGGCTGGTGGCGGCGGATGGAATCGAACCATCGACCTTGGGGTTATGAATCCCACGCTCTAACCAACTGAGCTACGCCGCCTGAAGGAAGGCAAATTTCATCATACGAATGGCTTCGCGGCCGGTCAAACCGGCGCTCGAACGAGCGGAAGCAAATCGTTTTACACGCTGCTCCGAAGCACATTCGCGCTGTACATCCCGGTGCGGCAGCGGTAAACTGCCACCTGTGATTTCCAACAATTCTGAAGCACTCGAGCGACCATGAATCGAATTGTGTTCGCAGCAGGCCTGTCCCTCCTTGCGCTGGCCCCTGGCGCCCTGGCTCAAAAGCAGATCATACTCGAACGCCGCGACGCGACAGTGACGCTCGAAGCGTACGCGCCCAATATCGTTCGGGTCACGATGAGCCTGAAGAAAGACGCGGCTCTTTTCCCTCCAGGCTACGGGATCACCGGCAAGCCTTCCGGCGAAGGCTGGAATTACGACCATACCGACACGATGGACACGTATCGGTCGTCGCGGCTCGTCGTGAAGATGCCTGTCATCCGCTACGACGCGAAGAACACGAAATATGCATGCGACACCTGCCAGTACTTTCTGGGATCGACTCCCTACATTCCCCTGACGATCACCGATGCCGACGGCAATCCTTTGCTCAATCTGCAGAGCTGGTGGATGACGGTGCCGAACCACAAGGATGGCAATGCGGCCGTCCTGAATGAGGTGAGGGCCTCGGTGGACTACGACCGTCTCGATCCCCGTCCGGCAAACGCAGCTTACTTCCAGGTGGGCGCCAGCTTTCATTCGCCTGACGACGAGCACTACTACGGCCTCGGTGAGAATCAGCAAGGCAACCTTGATCATCGCGGGCATCCGATTCGCTGCTGGAACGACTACACCGCGCCTGCCGGACCAACCTTCTGCGTGCCGTTTCTGGTGACAAACAAGCACTATGCTGTGCTCTGGGATAATCCCTCGAAGACGACCATTGAGCCTGGGTTTAATGAACAAACGCGCTGGACATCCGAAGTGGGCGACCGCGTTTCGTTCTTTGTGATCGCGGGCAAGTCAACCGATGAATTGTACGAAGGCTATCGCACGCTCACCGGCGACACGCCAATGCTTCCCAAAGCAGCGTATGGGTACATTCAGTGCAAGCAACGCTACAGCAGCCAGGCCGAGGTTCTGGCGGTGGCAAACGGATACCGTGAGCGGCATCTGCCCGCGGACGTCATCGTGGTGGACTGGTTCTATTACACCAACATGGGGCAGATGGATTTTGACAGTCGATACTGGCCCGATCCATCCGCCATGAATCAGAAGCTGCATCAGATGGGCTTCCAGACCATGATCAGCGTCTGGCCGCGCTTCGTTCCCTCGGATCGCTTCTACACGGAACTGCAGAACAAGGGCTGGTTCGAGCATCTGGCGGACGGTACGCCGACGAATGGGCTGCCCTACGACCATGCAGGGTCTGACATCGACACGACCAATCCGGACGCGGCCAGGTGGTACTGGAACACGGTGAAGGATAACATCCTGAGCAAGGGATTCGACTCGCTGTGGGCTGATGAAACCGAGCCCGACCTGCCCCCCAACGGCAGTTACTTCCACATCGGGCCGGGCACGGAATACTTCAACGTCTACCCGTTATTCCATACCGGCGCGCTCTATGACGGATTCCGGTCGGACACGGACCATCGCGCGCTGATCCTCTCGCGCGACGGCTACCTCGGCGTGCAGCACAACGGCACGATTGTCTGGTCGTCGGATATCTTCCCCACGTGGGACACGCTGAGGCGCCAGATTCCGACCGGTCTCGATGTCGCGGCGTCCGGCTTGAATTACTGGAGCAACGACACGGGAGGCTGGCAATATCTGCCCCAGGTGCATCACCCGGTGCATCCACCACTGCTCGATCCGTCAGACGCGCGCGATAACGTCGGCGGCTACGACGATTACCCCGAGCTTTATACGCGCTGGTTCGAATACGCGAGTTTCTTGCCCATCTTAAGAACCCATGGCAGCCGCCGCTCCAACGAGGTGTGGTCGTATGGAAAGCAGGCGGAGCCGATTCTGGAGCAGTATCTGCGCCTTCGTTATGAGCTGATGCCCTACATCTATTCGCTCGGGCACTTCACGCACCAGACCGGGGCTCCGTTCATGCGCGCTTTGTTCATGGACTTCCCGGACGATCCCAGGGTGGCCGAAATCGGCGACGAGTACATGTTTGGGCCGGCATTCCTGGTCGCGCCGGTGACCGAGCAGGGGGTGACCACGAAGCAGGTGTATCTGCCGGCGGGGGCGTCCTGGTACAACTACTGGACGCATAAACGCTACCAGGGAGGCGAGACCATAACCGTCGACGCCCCGATCGATAAGTTGCCGCTCTTTGTAAGAGCAGGGTCAATTGTTCCCCTGGGCAGTCCGGTCGAAAGCACGGCCGATAAGCAGACGATCGCCAAAGTCCAGATATGGCCGGGCGCAAACGCGGATTTCGACCTATACCAGGACGACGGTCGTACCTATGGCTATGAGAAGGGAGACTTTCAGCTGACGCACCTGCACTGGGATGACGCGGCGCACAAGCTGAACCACTCCGGGACGTCGGCTTGGAGTCAGGCCGATAGTCAGATTGTGGAAGTCGTCCGGTAAGCAGGGCCGCGCCGCCGCGGCGCGTCCGTCAGTTCGCAAATTTGTTGATCAGCGTAATCGCGACAACGATCAGCACCACCGCTGCCACTAACCCTGTTATGGCGATTGCACCCAGACTCATGGCCTCTCCCCGTTCCACTCAATGATTCAGTACGACTGCCTGCGTGGAACCGTCCAGGATACGTCGCAGGACATGAGTCGATCAGTGATGGCGGTCACGAGAGAGTGGATGGCCCCAGACCTGTTGGCCCGGAGCCTCTTCGTCATGAGTGCCTAGACTGCAGCGCCTTCCAGCTCGCGCTCTTTCGAGCCGTAGTGAGTACGGACGTAATCATCGAGAATCTTCTTGAATTCCTGCACGATGGTATCGCCGCGCAGCGTGGTCACCAGGCGGCCGTCGACGAAGACCGGTGCTTTCGGCTCTTCGAAGGTGCCGGGCAGCGAGATGCCGATGTTGGCGTGCTTCGATTCGCCTGGGCCATTGACGACGCAGCCCATCACGGCCAGCTTCAGCTCTTCAACACCGGGATACTGCTTTCGCCACTCGGGCATGGAGGTGCGCAGGTAATCCTGAATCTGCTGCGCCAGTTCCTGGAAGAAGGTACTGGTCGTGCGGCCACATCCAGGACAGGCTGTCACCTGGGGGGTGAAGCTGCGGATACCCAGCGACTGCAGAATCTGCTGAGCAATCAGGACTTCCTCAGTGCGGCTGCTGCCAGGCTTCGGCGTCAGCGAGACGCGTATCGTATCGCCGATTCCTTTGAGGAGCAGCGGAGCGAGGCCGGCGGTGGAAGCGACGGTCCCCTTCATGCCCATTCCCGCTTCGGTCAGCCCGAGGTGGAGCGGGTAGTCGCAGCGGGCCGCCAGCATCTCGTAGACGTCGATCAGGTCGCGGACGCCGGAGACCTTGCCGCTGATGATGATCATGTCGTGCCCGAGACCATAGCGCTCGGCAGCAGCAGCTGAGTCGAGCGCGCTGCGGCACATGGCCTCCATCATCACGTCGCGCGCCGGAGCCGGGTCAGGCCGCTTTGAATTCTCGTCCATCAGACGCGTCAGCAGAGCCTGGTCCAGGGAACCCCAATTGACGCCGATGCGAACCGGTTTCTGGTTCTCGACCGCGCACTCCACCATCGTGCGGAAGTTGTCGTCGTCTTTGCGTCCAATGGAGACGTTGCCGGGATTGATCCGGTACTTGCTCAGCGCCTGCGCGCAGGCGGGGTACTTCTTCAGCAGGAGATGCCCGTTGTAGTGGAAGTCACCGATGATGGGGACGTTGATGCCCTGCTTTGCGAGGCCTTCCACGATGTGCGGCACAGCCTGGGCGGCCTCGTCATTGTTCACGGTGACCCGAACGAGTTCGGAGCCGGCCTGAACGAGTTCGGCAACCTGCTGGATGGTCGAGTCGGCATCGGCAGTATCGGTGTTGGTCATCGACTGGACGATCACCGGTGCTTCGGAGCCAACGCGAACGTTGCCTATGCGAACCGTGGTGGTCTTCCTGCGGACAATTTCGGGCATTCGGGGAACCTCGATACCAGTTTACCGAAATGGGTGCTTTGTTTTGTGTGGCTTGTGCGGGCCCCGCCTGGGCAATGACCCGCATTTGACTGGAAACAGACCACTTCGCAGAGGGCCGCCCATGATCACACAGACGACCGCAAACGGAAAGATGATTGAAGACGGGGCACAACGCTGACGGCCGCATTTGATCAGGAGACGGTCGTGAATGATCAAGTCGCGGTCGTCTCCAGGTCGGGCAGCCGAGGGGCAAACCGTGCGCCGGCGAAGAGAATAAGGCCGCTGACGGCCAGCGATACCAGCGTTGCACCGAGGCCCACGCGGAGGTTGCGACGGTCAGCGACCCAGCCGATGAAGTGCGGTGATGGGAAATCGCCGAGCAGGTGGATCATCAGTAAATTGACGGAAATCGCGGTCGCGCGGATGGGCGCCGCGACAGAGTTGACGATCGCGGCGTTCAGAGGCCCGGTGCTGAAGAAGATCCAGAACTCGGCGATCCAGGCAGAGAGCAGCATGTAGCGCGCGGGACCGAAAAAGACGAGCGCCCCGAAGGGAATCGCCAGAAGCGCGCTCCAGGCGGAGACGATGTACAGGGCGCGGTAGTTGCGTTTGAGCCAAATTTGCGCGATCCAGCCACCCGCGATGGTGGCGAGCAGACCGTCTACAGCCGTGATCTCTCCGGCAGTCAGATCGGCGTGAGCCAGATTGAATCCGGCAAAGTTCTGAAAGAAGGTCGGCAGGAAGGTGGAGATGCCGCCGATCGCAAAGGTCCACATGGCCATGCCCAGGGTGGCCGTCCAGTAAGCCGGGTTTCTGAAGAGCCCGAAGAAGCTGGCGCGGTCAGGCGTGGCCTTCACCGTATCGGCGGCGCCGCGCTGCGGCTCGCGAACGAAGATCCAGAAGGCGAGGGCAATCAGAACTCCCGGAACGGCAGCCACATAGAAAGGATTACGCCATCCGAACCGCTCGCCGAGGTATCCGCCGATGAGATAGCCGAGGGCGCCACCGAC
>DATGJK010000488.1:0-12284 GCA_035295245.1 Acidobacteriaceae bacterium | reverse complement strand
GAATATCTGGAGACGCTGGAGCAGGTAGTGCGAGACGCGGCGAAGGGTGCGGAAGAAGCCGCGGCGCTGGTGCGGCACCTGAATCCGAGCCGGGCATAAATTTTTTGTGACAGAACTTTACAATGCAAAGCAGGACACATGTGTCCTTTAGCTTTACGCTGCAAAGCATGCAGAACCGGAGGAGGCGATGAGCAACCCGTACGCACAGCAGTCTATGTTGCCGGCGATGTTCCGGAGATGGTCGATGGGAGTGAAGCTGCTCTTCGTTTGTTTTCTCGCGCTGCTGATGATGATCCCGGCGTTGCTGGTCGATTCGCTGATTACGGAGCGGCAGAACCGGCAGGCGGATGTCGTGAAAGAAATCAGCCAGCATGCCGGCGGGCAACAGACCTTCCTGGGGCCAGTACTGGCGGTTCCTTATGACATTCCGGCGACTTCTCCCACCGATCACGCGAAGCACGGGATGTATTTCATTTTCCCGGCCGACGCGTCAGCAACGGTGAAGACGACGACCGAAGAGCGGCACCGCTCGCTCTTCAGAGTGCCGGTGTTCCAGGCTGCACTCAAGCTGGATTCGACCTTCGATTTGACGGGCGTTCCAGCGGCAGCGCCGCAGGGCGCCACGCTCGACTGGGACCATGCGGAGGTGGTGGTCGGAGTGAGCGACCCGCGCGGAGCATTGGCCGACGCGGTGCTGACGGCCGCCGATAAGACGGTGACGCTCGCCCCTGCGCAGATCGCGCCGAACATAACGGTGACGGGTCAGACCAACCTGCCGACGGGTCAGACGAACCAGCAGGTGCGGCTCACCCTCTTCGGAACGCGCCTGCCGGAGACGATCCAGCCGAACCGGCAGTTCACGGTCTCGGCGGCGCTGCGGTTTTCGGGAGCGCAGCGGCTCGCCGTGCTGGCGTATGGGAAGACGACGCACCTCAATGAGCAGGGAGACTGGCCGAGTCCTGGGTTCGACGGCACTTTTCTTCCTGAAACGCGCACGGTTACAAATTCCGGCTTCACGGCTGACTGGTCTGTGCCGTTTATGGCTCGCGGCGTTCGCGCTGAGGGGACGATCGGTTTCGTGATGGGTCTCGCCGACACCGCGATGGGTGTTTCGTTCATCGAGGTGGCCGATCCGTATCAGTCCGTGAACCGGTCGCTCAAATACGTCCCGCTGTTCCTCGGACTGGTGTTTCTCTCCTATTTCATCTTCGAAGTGACGACGCGGAGGCGGGTGCATCCGGCGCAATACATTCTGGTCGGGATTGCGCAGATCATTTTCTACCTGCTGCTGCTCTCGCTGGCGGAACGCATCGGGTTCGATTTTGGGTTCCTGATCGCGGGAGGGGCGACGGTGGCGCTGCTGGCAATCAACGCAGGATGGATTTTCGCGAGCCGATTGCAGGGATTCCGAGCGCTGGTGACGTTCACGCTGCTCTATGTGCTGATCTATCTGCTGCTGCGCCTCGAAGACAATGCGCTGCTGGTGGGCGCGATTGCCAGCTTCGCGGCGGTGGCGGCGGCGATGTACTTCACGCGCAGCATCGACTGGTACAGTTCACTGCCGGCAGGAGCGAGCGATGCGCAGTGAAATGCAGCGCGGCCTGCACGTGGCCATCATCATGGACGGGAACGGGCGATGGGCGGAGCGGCGCGGGCTGCCGCGCGTGGCCGGACATCGCGCGGGAGTAGCGGCGGTGCGGCGCACGGTGGAGCACGCGCCGGAAGTGGGTGTGGGCTGCCTGACGCTCTATGCGTTTTCGGCGGACAACTGGCGGCGACCGGCGAGGGAGGTACAGAGCATCTTCTGGCTGCTGCGCGCGTATCTGCGCATCGAGCAGCAGCGGCTTCGCGACGCCGGAGTGCGGCTGGAGGCGATCGGAAGGAGGGATCGCGTGCCGCAGGCGCTGCTGCAGGCGATCGAGCAGACGGAGCGGGCGACAGCCGCGGGAAGGAATCTGCTGCTGCGGGTGGCGATCGATTACTCCTCGCGTTCTGCGATCGCGCGGGCAGCGCTGGCCGCGCCCCGGCTGGTGGAGGAGGCAGACGCTCCGACGGCAGAGGCCGTACAGCGAGTGGTGACGCATGCGCTGACGGCAGAGTGCAGCGATGTGGATCTGCTGATTCGCACCGGCGGAGAGAAGCGGCTGTCAGATTTTCTGCTGTGGGAAGCCGCCTACGCCGAACTGCACTTCACCGAGCGCATGTGGCCGGATTTCAGCGCGGCCGATCTGGATGCGGCGCTCGAGGAGTTCCGGCGGCGAGAGCGGCGCTTCGGCGGGGTTCCGGTCAACGAGAATCAGCGGGGTGTTCGGACGACTCAGGTGGGATAGGCTGAAAAGCAATGGAAGACCGTGAGTCCCTTCGCCGGATTCGCTTCTGGCTGGGCGTGTTTATTGTGGGAGTGGTGCTGAGCGGGGTGACGGCATTTCCGCTGGCAACGGAGACACGGTGGCTGGACGCAGCAGTGCACGCGTCGCTTGTTGAGCCGACGGCGCGCGCTACCGGACTGCTGGCCTGGGTGGTGCGGGTGCACCAGGGAGTCGCCGATACGAACGCGCGGTATCCGTTTATGGCATACGGAACAGACTGGCTGGCGTTTGGACACCTGGTGATCGCGACGGCGTTCCTCGGAGCGTGGCGCGATCCGCTGCGCAACCGCTGGCTGATCACGTTCGGCCTGATCGCGTGCGGTGGAGTGATTCCGCTGGCCATGATTGCGGGAGCCGTGCGCGGCATTCCGCTCGGATGGCGGCTGATCGACTGCAGCTTCGGGGTGTTCGGCAGCATCCCGCTGCTGATCTGCCGGCGCTCGATCACTCTGCTGGAACGCGAGGCGCGCTCGAAGCCAGCGGTGCAGTCAGCGTAGATTGTCTGAGGCGGGAATTTCGCTGAGAGGACAATCCGGAATGCATCGATGGATTTTGTGCTGCGGTGTGGCGGCATGGGCGAGCGCTATTTCTCTTTTCGCTCAGGACACACGGCATGTCACCGAGCCGGTAATTCCGCCGACGTGCGTTGCGCTGAATGCGCAACTCGAGGCGCGAGGCGGTGAGATCGCCGCTGCGGATGAGACAAAACTGGACACGGCACGCGTTCAGCAGGCACTCGATCGCTGCGGGCAGGGACATGCGGTGATGTTGCGCGCGAAGGGCGCGGCGAATGCGTTTCTGACAGGACCGATTGAGCTGCGCGCGGGCGTAACGCTGGTGGTGGATAAGGGCGTAACGCTGTTCGGGTCGCGCGATCCGGAGGTCTATGCGAAATCGCCGGGAAGCTGCGGGCTGGTGAATCAGGCTCCGCCGGGATGCAAGCCGCTGATCAGCGTGGATCATGCTGCGGGCGCGGGCGTGATGGGCGACGGCACTATCGATGGACGCGGCGGCGCGAAGCTGCTGGGCAAGAATGTGACGTGGTGGGATTTGGCGGAGCAGGCGCGCTCCGGCGGGCATCAGCAGGTGCCGCGGATTCTGGTGGCCAACTATGCGGATAACTTCACGCTCTATCGGATTACGCTGAGGAACTCGCCGAACTTCCACGTCACGTATAACCACGGAGATGGCTTCACGGTGTGGGGACTGAAGATCGATACGCCGCAGCGGGGCGCGCGCAACACGGACGGCGTCGATCCGGGGAACGGCTCGCGCAACGTGACGATCACGCACAGCTGGATTCGCGCCGGCGACGACAATGTGGCGATCAAGGGCGGCGAGGGCGGCATCACGAACGTGAGCGTCGTGCACAACCATTTCTACTGGGGACACGGGATGTCAATCGGGAGCGAGACCTACGGTGGGGTGAGCAAGATTCTAGTCGACGATCTCTCGCTCGACGGACCGGACAACGGCATCCGCATCAAGTCGAATGCGTCGCGCGGCGGGTTGGTGCAGGACGTGGTCTACAACAAGGTCTGCATCCGCAACTCGCCGAACCCGCTGTTCTTCGACACCGGTTACACGGCGGCGGGGACGCTCGAGGGGAATCGGCTGCCGGTTTACAGAGACATCACCCTGCGCAACGTGCGGATCAGCGGTGGCGGGAAGATCAGCTTCAACGGGTACGACAGCACGCATCGCATCGGCGTGACGCTGGACGGGGTCACGGTGAACGCGGAGAATCCGTACATCTATTCGATCGTGCATACGGATTTTCATATCGATGCGGCACCGATGAACCTGACACTGTTCGGAAAAGATTCGACGGTGACGGGCAATCCGGCGGCGGATGGGAAGCCGGAGTCGTGCGCGGGGATGTTTGCGCCGTTTCCGGAGGAGAGATGAATTCGCTGCGAGGTGAATTGCGCCGCAGAGAATTTCTTCGCAGCGCCGGGCTGGGGCTCGCCGGGCTGGCGGCGGCGCCGTCGCTTCCCTGCTTCGGACAGGCGCAGGCGGGCGCCAGCGCGGCGCCGAACGCATCAACCAACTGCGCGGGAGGAGGGCCAAGAGCGAGCTTCAGCGTGCGCGACTTTGGCGCGACCGGCGACGGGACGACGAAAGACACAGCGGCGCTGCAGCAGGCGATCGACCGCTGCTGGGCGCTGGGTGGACGCGAGGTGGTCGTACCCGCGGGAAAATATCTGACCGGCGCGCTGGCGCTGCGGTCGAACACGACGCTGCGCCTCGAAAAGGATGCGACGCTGCTGGGCAGTCCGGATCTGGCCGACTACCCGGTGATGCAGGTGCGCTGGGAGGGCAAGTGGATCCAGGGGCACGTGGGACTGATCTACGCGGTGGATGCGGAGAACATCGCGATCACGGGCCCGGGAACGATTGCGGGCAACGAGCCGCTCGGCGGGAGGCCGAGTGCGCAGGATCCGCTGCGGCGGCCGGCGCTGATTGAGCCGATGAACTGCCGCAATGTGCGGTTGGAGGGATTCTCGACGAGTTACCGGCGCATGTGGTCGGTGCACCTGACGTATTGCGAGCAGGTGCACATCCGCAATTTGACGATTCGCAGCACCGGAGGCAATGGCGACGGCATCGATGTGGATTCGTCTCGAGCCGTGTGGATCGATGGCTGCGACATTTCAACCGGCGATGACTGCATCTCGCTGAAGTCGGGACGCGGCAGCGAGGCGAACACGCTGATGCGCACCACCGAAGACGTGCACATCTCGAACTGCACGTTTGCGGATTCCATCTTTGCCTGTATCGGCATCGGCAGCGAGACGTCGGGAGGGATTCGCGGGGTGACGATCGACCGCTGCAACTTCACCGGCGCGCGAACCTTTGCGGTTTACATCAAGACACGGATCGGGCGGGGCGCGTTCATCGAGGACATCAGCTGCACGAACCTGCGCGTCAGCGGCACGAAGGGCGGATTCCTGGCGATCAACGGAACGTCGAGCGGGCTGCAGGATCAGTGTCCGGTGGCCGGCGATGCGGGGATTCCCGTGCTGCGGAATTACCGCTTCGCCCATGTCCACGTGGAGGACTGCCCGATGCTGGTGGATGCGACGCGCATCGACGCGACCAAGCCGCTCGATGGCTTCTGGCTCATCGATGTGACCGGAACGTGCACGAAGGGCATCTATCTCGCGAACACGCGTCACGCGGGGATTCGCGGGGTGAACGTAACCGGCGTTAGCGGAGCGCTGCTGAACATCGACAACGTGACAGGCGCGGGGCTGAAGGGCGCGGCGACATTCAACGCGGCGGAATTTGCGAAGCCACGCGAACGGCAGTGATCCGCCTCGCGTCCGCATCGGCCGCGATCATCTTCGGATCGCGCGGACAATGGCTGTCAGGAGGACGGCGCCTCCAATGGCGACCAGGATGGTGTAAATCAGGCCGCCGCTTCCTACGAATCCGAGGGCGCGCATAATGAAGCCGCCAATGAGCGCTCCGGCGATGCCGAGGAGAATATCGGCAAAGACGCCGTAGCCGGAGCCTTTCATGATTTTGCCGGTGGCCCAGCCGGCGATCAGGCCTACGATGATCCACCACAGGATGTGCATAGTCTCGCTCCGTGCAAGCGCAGACGATTTCGGGGGATCGTCTCGAAGTTGCGCCCCGAATGCTACACCCGTGATCGCCGGCGCGCAATGCGGCGCACTGGCCTCGTGGAAAACGGGACGCCGCGCTCGCATACGATGAAGGGAGATGGCTCGGCGCAGTTCTGGTCCCCCACTGTGGTTCGTTCTGATCGCGATCGCCGCAGCGGCGATCTTTCTCTACAAGCGAATGCAGGCGCCGCCGCATCCGGAGCGCGGCCGAGAACGCGCGCATCGGCGCGAAGAGCCGCGGCTGTATCCTGGCGCGCCGCACCAGGGACGCGTGAGCGGATTCCGGCAGCGTGCCAGGCCTTTGGCACGGCGTGCACATCGAGCTATTTCGCGGCGTGGACCGAACCGGAGAACGGAACGTGCCAGGTGCGTGTGGAACAGGGTTATCCGGCGCCCGATCCGCGGTGCACGCCGGGCGGCATCAATCCGTCGGTGACGGCGGAGGTGTTGCGGGATCCATCGTGGCGGACGCGATGCATCCGCAACTGCGAGACCAGCGAGGCGCAGAAGCACGCGGCGTACGCATGGTATGGAATTCGCAAGCCGCAACACAATTCAGAAGAGAACCAGGTGTGCGAGCTGGATCATCTGGTGCCGCTGGAACTGGGCGGCGCCGATGGGCTGGGGAACATCTGGCCGCAATGCGGGCCGAGTGGTGTGGCTCTGCACGATCGCTATTTCAAGCTGAAGGATCGCGTGGAAAATTATCTGGAGGACGAGGTGAAGGCAGGGCGCATGCCGCTGGACGAAGCGCAGAAAGGTATCGCGCGGAACTGGGTGGAGTACCTTCCGGCGGCGAATCGCTACTGTGAAGCTGGCGGAAGGTGCTGAGGACAGGAGCCGAGCGATGCCGATGATCGACCAGCAAGGGCCGAAACTTAGATCGCGATCGGATCCCGCAAAGACCTGCGCCAACCTGCACGGATTTGCAATCAGAACCGGCACCAGAACTGCACAATTCCCTGGCAGCCTGGTCTATGACTTCCATCGGGATCAGATTGGGTGGGTAGCGGTGGTGCTCCGCAGGCCCGCGATGCAGGGTCTACTTCGCGCTGAACACCAGCGCCTGCCTGGCCGGCAGTGTCAGCGACAGATGCGATTCTGAAGCGTGAAACACGGCTGAAGAGCCGAGCGCGCCGGTTAAGGTGCGGCAGCCCGCAAGCGCAGTGTGCTCCAGATCGAGCGCGATCTCACGCGATTCGTCTGAATCGTTCACGGCAATCAGCAAATGCTCGCCCCTTCCCGCTCCGCAGCCCTGCTTCACGTCGGCGGTGCGAACAAAGACAAATGCCGTCGGATCGACGAAGATGTCCTGCTGTTCGCCGCTGGCGAGCACGGGATGACGATGGCGGAACTGGAAGAGCGATGCGGCCCAGTCGTGCACCTCCGCCTGCTCACCGGTGCGCCCTGCCGCGCCAAACGCGTTCTGCTTGTCGCCGGGAAATCCGCCGGGAAAATCCTGCCGGTTATACGGATCGTCCCCACCGCGCATCGCAATCTCGTCGCCGGAATAGATCTGCGGCATGCCGCGCAGGGTAGCCAGCAAGGCAAACGCAATCTTGAGATCGGCCGTCGTCGCCCCCGGCTGGCTCATGAAGCGCATGGTGTCGTGATTCCCGAGGAACAGCGCCAGACGCTCCGGGTGCGGATAGAGCCAGTCGTCCTGCAACACCTCTTCCAGCGCGCGCAGATCATTGTGGAGAACGGGGCCGCCAGGAACGGGATCGCGATGCGTCAGCGCGGAGCGCAGCGCGAAATACACAGGGAAGTCGAAAGGCGTCGTCAGCCCGGTATCGATGCCGTCGTGCCGCGCGCCGCCCGCGAAGTACGACGTAATCACCGGATTCGGATTGAAGATCTCGCCGACGGTCGTCAGTCGCGGATACAGCGCTTTCAGCTCCCCGTCCAGCGATTGCCAGAAGCCTCGCCCGACATACGGGAATGTATCGTACCTCAGGCCATCCGCACCCGAGCTTTCCACCCACCAGATCACGTTCTGAATCAGGTACTGCCGGACCAGCGGGTTCTCCTGATTCAGATCCGGCAGCACATTCGCGAACCATCCTTCAGTAACCCAGCGTCGCTCCTCCCACGTAGCGTGCGGATCGAGAAGCAATTGGAACTGATCGCTGTTGACGTGGTGATCGGTGCGCGTGCCGTGAAACCAGTCCGGCGTCGGCGG
This sequence comes from Acidobacteriaceae bacterium, assembly GCA_035295245.1. Classification (GTDB taxonomy): domain Bacteria; phylum Acidobacteriota; class Terriglobia; order Terriglobales; family Acidobacteriaceae; genus Palsa-343. The sequence continues at coordinate 4,101 of DATGJK010000488.1, read as the reverse complement.
ATCGAATGCCCATGGATGCGCCGCGCCCACGTGATTGGGCACCGTGTCGAGCACCAGCTTCATGCCGCGGCCATGCAGCGCGTCGGCCAGCGCGCGCAGATCGTCGAGCGTGCCGAAATGCGGGTCGACACGGTACAGATTCGTGGCGCTGTAACCGTGGTACGCCTGGTTGCCGCCGTCATTGTCGTAAACCGGAGTGGTCCAGATCGTGGTTATGCCGAGCTGCTGCAGGTAATCGAGGTGGTTCTGTATGCCGCGAAGGTCGCCGCCATGCCATCCGCGGGCCAGGCTGCGTTCGCCAGGTCGCGGATCGTTCGATGGATCGCTGTCGGCGAAGCGGTCGGTCATGATCAGGTACATCACGTCCGAGGGCGAAAATCCGCTGTGCGGCTCAGCGCTGCGCGCACGCAGCGCGAAGTCGACGGTCGCGTTGCCCGCTGCGCTGCTGATGCGAATGGCAATCTTCTCAGGAGCGGAGGCGGAAGTCCGCAGCCATAGAAAAGCATAGTGGCCGTTGGCGGAGATCTGCGTCTTCGTAAGCACAGCGCCGCTGCCGTTGCTGATCGAGAACGTGGCCCCGGTGAGATGGTCGCCGTGAAGCAGAAGCATGGGGCTCGGGAAGCCGACCCACCAGTTGGGAGGATCGACTTCGTCGACGCACGGAGCGTTTCCGGAACTGGACGAACACAGACTCTCCTGCGCCATTCCCGGCGAAGCCGCGCAGAGCAGCAGAGCAGCAAAGACAAGCAGCCTCCCTGGGCCTTTCATGACCAGACCTTTCACCGTTCGGTTGAGTATCGCAAGTGTACCGAAAGAAAACTGCGCCACGGCAGGAGGCGCCTGACTCTCCGGCAACTGGAAGTCGCCGGAGAGTTGAACCGTGGCGTGGTGAAGACAGTTGACAACTAGAAGACGATGCGCAGAGCCATTTCCAGTTCGCGCTCGCTGGCCTGCCGCAGGCTGGTGCCCACCTGTCCCTGGCCCGACGGCTTCCCACCCACCAGGTAATCGCTGATGTTGGTATCCTTAGCGCCCTGGAACTGCGGGTGGTTGAACAGGTTGTAGGCCTGCACGCGGAAGTCCGGATGCACATGCTCCGTGACCGAGAACACCTTGTGCAGCGCCAGGTCGACGGAATCGTACCCGGGTCCGTAGAACTCGTTGCGGTGCACGGTGCCCGGACGGTAGTAGATGCCCGACGCGTTTGTCGCCGGAATCGCGAATGCCGACGCGTCGAACAGGGTTACCCTTCCGTTCTGCTTCTTCGTTCCGAAGTGCGGGCTGCCGACGAGGTCCGGACGGCTGAAGACGCCCCCGGCGGAGTTGCTCACCGTCAGATCGACCGGCGTGCCGGTGCCGAGATAAATGAACGGATCGAGTTCCCATCCGCCCACAACCTCGTCAGCTGCGCGATTCATGCCGGAGCCGAACTGCCGTCCGCGGCCGACCGGCACATCCCACAGACCGCCAAAGCTGAAGGCGTGCCGCTGGTCGTCGCCGGTGTTTCCGCGGTTCAGGCCAAACTGCGGACCCTGCGCGGTGGTGTAGATGCTGCCGTTCCCGCTGGTCGGCGACCACGGGCCGGTGGAGTTGTCTGTCGCATGCGCCCACGTGTACGCGCCGATGAACTGCAGACCCTGCGCCATCCGCCGATCGATTTTCGTCTGCAGACCGTTGTAGTGGCCGGTGCCGTTGTCTTCGTTCAGGGTGACAGCCAGGCCGCGATTCTTCGTCACGCCCGGTCCGCTGTCAAAGAACTGGTATCCGGTTCCCAGCTGCGGAGCCGTGTAGACGACCGAGTTCATCAGGTGGTCCTGCTTGGTTCCCATCCACGCCAGCGTGAGAACCGTTTGCTTGTCCAGCTGCCGCTGCACGCTCAGCGTGTATTCCTGCAGCATGGAATTCTTGTTGCTCTTCGGATATGAAATCACCGAGACGTTGGTTGGGAACGCCTCGTTCACGGTGAAGTTCGCCGAAGGCAACGGATTGGTGGCATCGGTATTGAGGTTGTCGGGCGGAGTCTTGATCGCATTCTGCCCGGTGAAGGTGATGCGGTATCCCTGATTGCTGGGATACGACGACGCTCCGTTGAAATCCGGATTGTTAGAGAGCTGGTTGCCCACGCCGCCGCGGTCGAGGAAGTAGTAGATTCCATAGCCGCCGCGCAGCGAGGTCTTGCCGTCGCCAAAGACGTCATAGGCGAATCCAAACCGCGGTCCGAAGTTGCCCCAGTTCGTATTGATCAGGCTGCGGGAGTTGCCGCCGACGCCGGCCACCATCAGCTTGCCGCTGGCGATGTCGAAGTTGGACTGACGATTGTCTTCTTCATACGGCCAGGTGAGCACGTCGTAGCGGAGCCCGAGATTCAGCGTCAGCCGCGGCATCACTTTCCAGTCGTCCTGCGCGAAGACGCCGTTCTCCCAGCTGCGCGTGTGGTAGTAGCCCAGCGGATTAGCGATCGAGTAGTTGTCGACAAACGCGGCCATCAGCTCGGAGACTTCATAGCCGGTGTAGTCCGAGCCCTGTCCCGCGATGTTGAAGAACCCCTTGGAGCGGTAGTCGCCCTGGAAGAAGTCCACTTCGCGGAAAATGATGTTCGCGCCGTACTTGAACGTATGCTTCCCGTGCGTCCAGCTCACCGTGTCCAGCCACTGGAAGGCATGCTGCGGCACTTCGTATGGCCCGCCGTCGCCGGTGTAGCCGATTTCCGTGTCGTAGCCGCCGATCAGCGCTCCGCCGCCCAGCAGTGAGTTGCGGTTCGCGTTCAGGATGCCCAGATTCGCCGACAGCGGTACTCCTTCGTACGGGTTGATGTAGCTGAAATACGGGCGCGAGTAGCCGAACCGGAATTCGTTCACCGCATTCGGTCCGAAGAGGTGCGTCCAGCCGCCGCCCGCCGCGCGCGGATGCGTGTTGTTGTCGCCTGAACCGAAGCCCGAAGGCAGTCCGGCATAACGCGTGTCTTTGGTGTCGTTGTCCATCTGGTAGTCGTAGCGCGCGAACAGCGTGTCCTTCGCGCCGGCGTTCCAGTCCAGACGAGTGTCGAAGTCGTTATACCGCTTGGTGTCGAACTGCTCGCGGCCGTAGTTGTTCAGCACGTTGTTGCTGGTGTGGTTGGCAGCAGGAAACGCATTCAGGTATTTCACCGCCGCGGCGTTCAGGCGGCTGGATGGAATCACGTTCGCCGCGCCGATCACCTTGCCGGTGGCATCAAGGCCGAACTGCGCGCAGGTCGTCGGATCGAAGATGGCGCCGTTGTCCTGGCTGGCGTTCAGCTGCGCCGTCGTGGTGTAGATGCCGTGGAAGCCGCGAAACGCTGCGCATCCGCTCGGGCTGTAGGCCGATCCCCCGGCGACCGTCGGGACGAGCGTCAGCCCTTCTCCCAGCAGATCGGAGAAGTCGCCTGTCCGCATCTTCGCGGTCGGAACGGTGGAGACATAGAAGTCAAGAGGCAGCGCCTGGCGCAGCCCCTGATAGTCGCCAAAGAGAAACAGCTTGTTCTTAATGATGGGGCCGCCCAGCGCAAATCCAAACTGGTTGCGGTGGTAGTTGGTCTCTTTGCCACCGCCAAAGTAGTTCGGGTTTGCTCCCCACACGCTGTCGCGATAGAACGCAAACAGCGAACCGTGGATCTGGTTCGTGCCCGATTTCGTCGATGCTTCGACGATTGTGCCGCCCGCGCGACCGAATTCCGCCGGGGCCAGACCGACGATGGAGCGAAACTCCGACGTCGCTTCGATTGCCGGCCAAACATTGATGCCGTTCGCCAGCGCTTCGTTGTCGTCCAGACCATCGAGCAGATAGTTGTTCGCCTGTGGACGAAGTCCGTTCGCGGTCAGTGCAATGCCGCCTGTGTCGCCGTAGCGCAGCTGCTCGGCGTTACCGCCCGTCCCCTGCAGGATGCCGCCGTAGGCGCCGCGCGTCACGCCCGGAGAAAGCAGCGCCAGTTGGCTGAAGTTGCGTCCGTTCAGCGGCAGATCGACCAGCGAACGGTCCGTGATCACCGTCGACAGCGAGGAATCCGCAGTCTGCACCAGGGGAGCGGCTCCGGTGACCGTAATCGTCGTCGCGGTTGAGCCAGGTTTCAGCTGGAAGTTGAGC
>DATGJK010000487.1:0-10294 GCA_035295245.1 Acidobacteriaceae bacterium | reverse complement strand
CCCGCTGGCGGCCAGAATGATGCCCAGGAAGAAGAGATTCCTCACCATGCACTCTCAGGATTTCGCAAAGGAGGAGCCAGGGCCAGACGGAAATTCGGATGGGTGATAAGAAAAGCTTATCGACTTTTACCGGCAGTCGAGCCCGCTGCCGCATGCGGGAGGCGGGACAGCCCTCCCGGGACACGCTGATTCTCCTGGCGGGCGGCCCGATCGCCTACAATGCTCCTGTCACTGGCCCTCGTCTCCGCGGAGAGCAGAAGGGATTCCTTGCACCTCCTCTTCATAGCGCTGCGCTTTGTCCTCGTGGTCGCTGCGGCGATCTACCTGGCCAGGCAAGTCAGAAAGCCAACCGGCCCGATTGGCCGGCTCTTTGCCCGGACGATGAACGCTACGCACTCCGGGCTCACGGACTGGGCTCTGACCCATTTGGAGATCCCCGCCGGCGCAACCGCGCTCGATGTGGGCTGCGGGGGCGGACGAACCATCGAAAAGCTGGCTGGGACGGCGCAAATCGTCTACGGCATCGACTATGCCTCCGGAAGCGTCGCCGCTTCGCGTGAGCGGAACCAGCAGCTGATCAGCCAAAACCGGGTCGGCATCGAAGAAGCTTCGGTTTCACATCTGCCCTTTCCGAACAATCTCTTCGACGTGGTGACGGCGATCGAGACGCAGTACTACTGGCCGGATCTTGTGCAGGATATGCGAGAGATCCTGCGCGTTTTGAAACCGGACGGACGGCTGATGATCGCCGCGGAGTCGTATCGCGGAGGCAGTGATGACTGGATTCTCGGCCCCGTGATGCGCCTGCTTGGGGCGCGGCGGCTGAGCGTGGAGGACCAACGGTCTCTCTTCCGTGAGGCGGGCTTCACCGATATCAAAATCTCCGAGGAGCGCCACAAAGGGTGGCTGTGCGTCATCGGAAGCAAACCGCAGTCGTAGCCGCCGGCTACCTCTGGCCGCTCTGCCGCTGATGACTGAATGTTCCGTAATTCGTTCATCTCAGGGCAGCGCCTCAGGGTGACAACACCTTTTGCGCGAGGATAAAGCGCTCGAAGGCTCCGGCGGGACCGGCGGGCGTGGGGCCGATGGCGCGGATGAGCGAGAAATCGCGGCGGATATCGAGGCCTTCAACGGGAACGATGCGCACTGTGCCGAGGCGGACCTCCTTGCGAATGGCCCACTCGGAGACAAAGCCCGCGCCCAGGCCCTCTTCGACAGCGGAGATGATGGCGACGATGGAGTCCAGTTCCATGGCGATGCGCAGGTCACGCCAGCGCAGGCCCGCGCGGCGCAGCGCAAGCTCCACCACGCGGCGGGAGCCGGAGCCGCGCTCGCGCATGATGAGCGGGACCTCGGCAAGCGCACGCACCGGCACGACGGACTTCTGCGGCCAGGCAGATCGGCGTCCGACGATGAGCACCATGCGGTCTTCGATGACGGGCTGGCGGAAAACGTCGCGGCTGGACACGGGGCCTTCGATGAGGCCGAGGTCGATTTCAGCGGCGCGGAGCGCGGCAACGATGTGTTCGGTGTTGGCGCTGCGGACGGAGAACTCGATGCGCGGATGCTGCTCGATGAACGCGCCCAGCAGGCGCGGCAGGAAGTACTGGGTCACCGTCATGGAGGCGCCGATGCGCAGCTCGCCGGCGACTCCGCCGCGGGTGCGCTCGAGGGCGGCCTCCGCTTCCGCCGCGAGGCGCGCGCCTTTGCGGGCGTAGCCCAGCAGGACGGTTCCGGCGTCGGTCAGCGCGATGCGCCCCTTGCCGCGATCGAAGAGCACCACGCCCAGCTCCTCTTCCAGCGCGTGGATCTGCTGGCTGACCGCCGGCTGGCTCAGGTGCAGCCGCTCGGCGGCGCGGCGGAAGCTGGCTTCTTCGGCGACGGTTCGAAAGACGCGGAGCCGGAAATTTTCCACCATGGTCGCGCTCTTACTCTACTGGTTCACGCCACGCGCCGCACGCGCGAGGCCGGGTCGCGCCGCATTTTCGCGCCCCTATAATCGTGCTTTGGATACCCAGCCCACCCAGCCTCCATCGAAGAGCCCGGCATCGGGCGGCTATGCCGCCGTGGTTGCCATGGGCATTTTGCTGAGCAAGCTGGTCGGACTCGTGCGCGATCGCGTCTTCGCGCACTACTTCGGCAATTCCGATGCGGCGGACGCCTTTCGCGCGGCGTTCCGCATTCCCAATTTTCTGCAGAACCTCTTCGGCGAGGGCGTGCTCTCGGCCTCTTTCATTCCCGTCTATGCGCGGCTCAACGCGGAGCAGCGGCACGAGGAAGCTTCGCAGCTGGCCGAGGCGGTCTTCGCCCTGCTGGTGCTGGCGACGACAGTGCTGGTGGCGGTGGGCGTCTTTGCGACGCCGTGGCTCATCGACCTCATCGCGCCTGGATTCCACGGCGCGAAGCGGGAGCTGACGATCCGCCTGGTGCAGATTCTCTTTCCCGGCGCGGCGGTGCTGGTGTTCTCCGCGTGGTGCCTGGGGATCCTGAACAGCCACCGCAAATTTTTCCTCTCCTACGCGGCGCCGGTGGTGTGGAACATCGCCATGATCACGACGCTGATCTGGGGCGGGCGCAACCACACCGAATCGCGGCTGGCGATCCTGCTGGCGATTGGGTCGGTGATCGGCAGCGTGCTGCAGTTCGGCGTGCAGCTGCCAACGGTGCTGCGCTTTCTGTGGCCGCTGCGGATGCGCCTCGGCTTCGCGAACGAGCATGTGCGCACGGTGACGCGGAATTTCTTTCCCGTGTTCGTGGCGCGCGGCGTGGTGCAGATCAGCGCGTATGTGGATTCGTGGCTGGGCAGCTTTCTGGGGACCGGCGCGGTGTCGGCGCTGGGCTACGCGCAGACGCTCTACACGCTGCCGGTGAGTTTGTTCGGGATGTCGGTATCGGCGGCCGAGCTTCCGGCGATGTCGAGCGCGCTGGGCTCGGCGGAGCAGGTTGCCGCAGACCTGCGGCGGCGGCTGCAGTACGGGCTGCAGCAGATCGCGTTCTTCGTGATTCCTTCAGCCATGGGATTCCTCGTGCTCGGCGACGTCATCGTCGGATTCATTTACCGTTCGGGACACTTCCAGCACGCGGACGTGATCTTTGTGTGGGCAGTGCTGGCCGGGTCGTCGGTGGGGCTGCTGGCATCGACCTCGGGGCGGCTGTACTCGTCGGCGTTTTACGCGCTGCGCGACACGCGCACGCCGCTGAAGTTTGCGGTGATCCGCGTGACGCTGACCTTTGGACTGGGATACCTGTGCGCGCTGCCTCTGCCGCGACTGCTGGGTCTCGATCACCGCTGGGGCACGGCGGGACTAACGCTGTCGGCGGGCATTGCCGGGTGGCTGGAGTTTCTGCTGCTGCGCCGCGCGATGAACGGGAAGATCGGCGCGGTGCCGTCGGGTGCAGCGCGGATCGCAAAGCTGTGGGCGGCAGCGCTGCTGGCGGCCGCGGTTGGGTACGGGATCAAGCGCGTGCTGCCGATCCCGGCGGCCTTCCCGCACCGGGCGCTGATCATGGGGCCATGCGTGCTGATTCCCTACTCGGTTGTGTATCTGGGCGTGACCCAGTGGATGGGGATCGCGAGCATGGGGGCGATTACGCGGATGCTTAGAAGGGGAAGGTAGGGTCCCGCGTTTCTCAAAAATAGCGAGCGAACAGGATGGGCACTTAGATATCCGTCAGAGCCCCAGAAAGACTCGCAGGGCATCGCTGATTGCGGCCAGTGTGGCTTTATCGACGGCGCCGATCTTCTCCCCGAGCTTCGATCTCGGAACCGTGATGGTCTTGTCTACCATGACCTGGGATCGCTTTCTCAACCCTGTCGACCTGCTGGGATCCACAGTCACTCGGAACAGCGGAGCGTCGTGCAGCTCGCTGGTCAGCGGCAGCACGGTCACTGAAGGATGGAGATCGAAGGCGTCGTCCTGCATGATGAGCGCTGGTCTCGGCTTGCCGTAATCGCCGGAGAGGCTGACGGTCACCAGATCGCCGCGCCTCACTTCCAGCCCTCAGTGTCCGCCGCGCGCTCGGTCCATTGCATCGCATCCTTTTCTTCCCGCGAGCCGGCGATAAGCCGCGACTGGCGGCGCGCTTGCGCCACAAATGCCTTGCGCTTCCTGTCGCTGACGTAGGCGCGCATCAGGTCGCGCAAAACCTGCGCAACCGATTTGCGTTCCCGTTCAGCGGCGGCAATGAATTCTTCCTTGAGCCGCGGTTCGACTCGGAAGTTGAGGGTTTCGCTGCTTTGTTGACGGTTCGGCAAGCCCGTTCCCCTTCACTTCTCATTGTAGCACGGACGCGTTATACAATCCCGTGCTACAAGCGTGTGGCAGCAGGAGTGATGCAATCGCTTCGAGCGGTCCAATCTGAGTCAGGGATGTGCCGTTCACCGGTGCCAGAATCATCCCGCCACAAACACGAAAGGCTCTCGCGTCAACCCGGCCTGCCAGTTGGTTCGGGATGCTGCGAGAGCCTTTTGCGATGCGGAGGGACTAGACCTGCGCGCCGACCGGTTCTGCCTTGGTATTGGCGTTCTGCTTCTGGTCGTTCTTGTCGCTGCTTCCGGGCTTGCGGATGTCGATGCCGCCCTTGAAGAAGGCGCCGTCTTCAATCGAAATGCGCTGCGCGGTGACGTCGCCGGTCAGCGAGCCTTCGCTGCGGATATCGACGCGGTCGCTGGCGGTCACATTGCCGCGCACCTTGCCGAGCACCACGATTTCGCGCGCCGAGATGTTCGCGGCCACCTGGCCGTTGCGTCCCACGGTGACGCGATTGCCGGAAAGATTGATGGAGCCTTCGACCTTGCCGTCGATGTAGAGGGACTCCGAGCCGGTGACTTCGCCCTTGATGATGAGGCTTTTGCCGATGGTGGCCTGCTCGCCGGCCGAGGCGCTGGGCGCAGGCGCGGGAGCGGGGCGCGAGGATGCATCGAAGCTGGGGGCGGCCGGCGTTGCCGGACGCGAAGGCTCAGGATTCTGCGGGTTGCTGCCGACACCGGGTTGATTGGGTTTCCACATGGTTAAAAGTTCCTTCCTTCGCAAGAAATATCGATTGAAATGGGCGCCCTGCAACTGGCATGCCGGAATCGCTCGCCCGGGTCCATGCAGAACTCGAATAACGCCGACCCGTCCCTCCGGAAGAAATTCTCCTCCGCGCTGCCGCCGTTACCCGCATCATAAACATCTTCGTGAAAAATGACACTCTCTTCTGAAGTGGCGGCCCCAGGAACTGCGGATAACCCGGGTACTTCAGTGGAAAAGCTGGGGAAATTGCCACGAATTGCATCAGAAACAGGTCGCCTTTCGGGCCATTACGATGGGGCCAGGGGACCTGTTGCCTCGCCGGTTGGAGGGAACAGCACTTTCGGAAACGAAGAGGAGGAGAAGCCATGGTGAAATTTGCGCTGTATGGGACGCTGAAGGCGAAGCCGGGCAAAGAAGCCGAAGTGGAAGCGTTTCTGCGCCAGGGCGCGGAGATGGCGCGCAAGGAGCCGGGAACGGTAACCTGGTATGCGATTCGCGAAGACGACGGGCAGTATGGAATCTTCGACACCTTCAACGATGAGGCGGGCCGCGACGCGCACCTGAACGGCGAGATCGCGAAGGCGCTGATGGCCAGGGCCGGCGAGCTGCTGCGCGAGCCGCCGAAGATCCACAAGATCGCGGTGATTGCGACCCGGTGAGCGGGCCCGGGTTCAATCTGTGAAGAGGTGCTAATGAAGCCTTTCAGGTGGACGGCGGCCGGGTTCGCCGCGATTGCAATATGCGTGGGAAGCGCCCGGCCTGGTGCGGCGCAGTCGACGTGTTCGCCGATGGCAGTGACCGCGCTGCATGGCGGGACCTACAAGTTTCAGATGAACGAGGCGAACTCGGCCGGGCAGGAGTGCGCGAACGTCAGCGGAACCGGCTTCACCATCACTACCGCGGACTTCAGGCTGCCCACGAATGGCGCGCCCGGCGCCTATACGTCCATTTATCGGGGATGCCACTGGGGCAACTGCACGAGTTCGAATCCTTTTCCGATGCAGGAAAGCAAAATTGCCTCGGCGACCACGACGGTCAGCGTGACGCAGCCGCCTGGTTCCAGCAACGATGCGGCCTACGATATCTGGTTCAACAAGACGCCGAGCACGTCGGGCCAGCCGGACGGGACTGAAGTGATGATCTGGCTCAATCATCAGGGAACGATTCAGCCCTTCGGGTCGCGCGCGGCCACGGTGACTATCAACGGCGCGAGCTATGAGGTGTGGACCGGCAGCCAGACCTCGTGGAAGATTATTTCCTACGTCGCGGCGGCTCCGGTGACGGGCGCGGCCAGCCTGAACCTGATGCCGTTCTTCGCGGACGCGGTCAGCCGCGGCAGCCTCGATCCGTCGTGGTGGCTCATCGATGTGGAGTTCGGCTTCGAGATATGGACCGGGGGACGGGGTCTGGGCATGTCGAACTTCTCGGTGAGCGCGGCTGCGACGGGGCGGCGGTCGACGCAATGAGAAACGCGGGGTGCGCCTGAAGGGCGCGATCGCCTGGAGCATCGACGGCCAGGGCTAACATCAAAGCAGCTATGAACGACCGCGAATTGCTGCGCCACATTGCGCGCCTGCCCGGCGGCAAGGCCGGATACAAGCAACTGGTGCGGGAGCTGGGCCTCGGCGGCGGGCAGGAGCGGCGCGAGCTGCGCGAGCAGCTGGGGCGGCTGACGGGCACGCGGCAGCTGGCGCAGATCGATGGGCAGCACTGGGCGATTCCGCAGGCGGCGCCTGTAACGGATCAGCGGCAGAGCGGCGGCCGAAACCAGCAGCGCGCGGAACGAAAAGATTTTCGACGCGACGATTTGGTTGCCGGCCGGCTCGATCTGCATCGCGATGGCTACGGATTTGTGCGGCCCAATCCGCCGGCGCCGGGAGCGCGGCCCCCGGTTGACGAAGACGTGTTCATTCCGCCGGGCGAGATGGGCGGGGCGATGCAGGGCGATCAGGTGCTGGTGGAGCTGGCGCCGCCGCGCTTTGAGCGCGGACAGCAGAAGCGCTCAGGGCGCATCGTGCGCGTGCTGACGCGGCGCAATCCCACGGTTGTCGGAATTTTTCGCTACGCGCGCGGCGAGCACGAGCGCGGAAACTACGTGCTCCCCTTCGACGAGCGCATGCGCGATCCCATTGTGATCCCCTTCGGGCTGGAAGTCCCCGAGGTGCAGGAAATCGCCACGCCGCATCGCGTGCTCGGCGAAGAAGCGCGCGCCGCCGCACATCATGACGACATCGAAGGCCTTGTCGTCGATGTGGAGATCACCGACTGGCCCACCCCGACGCGTCCGGCGCGGGGACGCGTGCTGGAGGTGCTGGGCGCGGAAGACGAGTTCGGCGTCGACGTGGAGATGGTGATCCGCAAGCATCAACTGCCGCGGATTTTTCCCGACGCGGTTCTGCAGGAAGCGCGGGAGGTGGCGCGCTTCGATGAGACGATCGCCGCCGAGCGCAGAGACTTTCGCGCACTTCCCATTGTGACGATCGACGGCGAGACGGCGCGCGATTTCGACGACGCGGTGCTGGCGCGGCGCAACCAGGACGGCAGCTGGGAGCTGCAGGTCCACATTGCCGACGTGACGCAGTATGTGCGGCCGGGAACGCCGCTGGACCTGGAGGCGCGGCTGCGGGGCACGTCGGTGTACTTCCCGGATCGCGCGATTCCGATGCTGCCGCAGGAATTGTCGACCGACATTTGCAGCCTGCGGCCTGATGAGGAGCGGCTGGTGCTCTCCTGCGTGATGCACATCGACGCGCAGGGCGACATTCTCGACTACGAGATTTGCGAGGGCGTGATCCGCTCGGCGCAGCGCATGACGTACACGCAGGTGCACGGGATTCTCGACGGGGATGCGGCGCTGCGGGCGGAGTTTGCGCCGCTGGCGCCCGAATTCGAGCGCATGCTGGAGCTGGCGCAGATCCTGAACCGCAAGCGCGACTGGCGCGGCTCCATCGACTTCGATTTGCCGGAGCCGCTGATCGAGTTCGACGAGTTCGGCGCGATGAAAGCGGTGACGCGCGCGGAGCGCAACTGGGCGCACCGGCTCATCGAGGAGTTCATGCTCTCGGCGAATGAGTGCGTGGCGTCGTGGCTGGAGAATCGGGGTGTGCCGTCGCTCTATCGCATCCACGAAAAGCCCGAGCCGCGGCGCGTGGTGGAGTTCGAGGAGATTGCCGCGGCGTTTGGCTACTCGCTGGGCATCGGCAGCCTGCCGGTGAAGACTTTTCGCATGAAGAGCGAGCAGCGGGAGCAGCGCTCGCGCCAGGAACAGGGGCGCGGCGGGCGTCCGTCGCGCGGGTATGAGGTGCCGGGAGACATTCCCATCACGCCGCGCATGTACCAGAAGCTGACGGAGAAGATTGCCGGCAAGCCGGAGGAGCGGATCCTCTCGTACCTGATGCTGCGCTCGCTGCGGCAGGCGCGCTACAGCGAGAAGAACGAGGGACACTTCGCCCTGGCCGCGCCCTGCTACACGCATTTCACGTCGCCCATCCGGCGGTATCCCGACCTGATCGTGCACCGCATCACGAAGGCGCTGCTCGAGGCGGGGGTCGATGGACACGGCGTGCTCGCCGCGCATGAGCCGCACGCGAAAGGCTCGTCTCCGTGGTCGCCGGAACAGCGCGCATCCCACTCCGGCGCAGCGAGGCGGCGATCTCCGGACGAGCAGTCCTGGGAGCCGATCAGCGAGGGCCAACTGCGCGCCATTGCGCAGGAATCGAGCGAGAGCGAGCGGCGCGCCGCCGATGCGGAACGCGAGCTGGTGGAGTGGAAGAAGATCAAATTCATGCGCGACCGCGTGGGCGAGGACTTCAGCGGGATGATCCTGAACGCGACGAAGTTCGGGCTCTTCGTCGAGCTGGACGATCTGTTCGTCGAGGGACTGGTGCCGCTGCAGACGCTGGGGCAGTTTGACGGCGACCGCTATACGTATCGCGAAAACACGCGGCAGATCATCGGCGAGCGCTCGGGGCGGAGGTTCTCAGTCGGCGACCGCGTGCGTGTGGTGCTCGATCGCGTGGATGCGGTCGAGAAGCGCCTGCAGTTCTCGATTCTGGAGGATGAGGAAGCGCCGCGGCAGCGGAAACCAGGCGGCGCTGCTCCGGCAAAGAAGAAACGTGAAGAGCGGCGGGAACCGGAGCGCCCGAAGAACAAGAGCACGCGCTACCGCATCCCGAATCCGAAGAAGCTGCCGCGTAAGAAGAAGCGCAAAGGCGGCCGTTAGCCGACGCTGGTAAGATAGGCGCGAGGCTTACCGGAAGCATCCCGTCCGCGGAAATGGGCTCAGCCCACCGGCTATTCGGCTCTAGACAATCGACCTGACTTCCTGCCCGCAGCGTGCGGACGACGGGCGCATTCCAGGAGGGAAGGTTATGCCTACCGTATCCCGGCGCCTGCCGGAGCATCCTCATCTCGACATTCCCAGACGCGAGGCGCGCGAGCTTCTCGATGCATGCCGCAAGGGCCATGCGGACGCTCGCGACCGCATCCGCCGCCGTCATCCGAAATTCAAAGACGCTGCGGACGATACAGCGATCCCCGCACTCAAACTCAGCGACGCGCAGCTGGTCATCGCGCGCGAATACGGCTTCTCCACCTGGGCAGAGCTGAAGCAGCGCATCGGCGTCGAGGCCCCGGCCAGGGCGCTGCGCGACGCGATTTGGGCTGACGACCGTGCCGCGGTGGTCGCGATCCTTCGGGCCACGCCGGAGTTGCTGCACCTCCCGGTCCTGAGCGGCAACTGGGGTCCGCCCATGAGCCACGCCGCGAATCTGGGGCGCATCGAGATCGTTCAGGCCTGCGCCGAACTCGGCGCGCGCGATCATCAGCACGCCTTCGATCGCGCCGTGCTGCAGGGAAAACTGGACTGCGCGCGCTGGCTGCGCGAGCACGGCGCGAGGCTCGAGCCGGGCATCATGATGGGAGCCTGCGAGACGCTCAATGCCGACGGCATTCGTTTTCTCGCAGAGCTGAACGCACCGTTCACCGACGCGCACGGCAATCGTCTCGCTCCGCTGGCGCTGGCGCTGGAGACATACTCCCGCCATCCTGCCGGAAAGCACGCGATCCTGGAACTCTTCGCCGCCCGCGGATACGAGTTGCCGAAGACTCCGATGATGGCTTTCCACCGCGGCGACGTTGCGGGCCTCGAGCAGCATCTGCGGCGCGATCCGCAGCTCCTCGAGCGCAGATTCGCGCTGCGCGAAATCTATCCGGCGGAGTGTGGCTGCGCGGGATCGGGGCAGGCGGGCATGCACTGGACGCCCATCGACGGCACTACG
>DATGJK010000486.1:0-2607 GCA_035295245.1 Acidobacteriaceae bacterium | reverse complement strand
GAATGAATGAACGGTGAGGTTAGCGTATCGGTTCACGAGAGTCTTTTGATGAGACGTGGATCACAACAGGCCGTCACCGTTCGAACTGCTCGCGACCCGTCGTATAGCTATACGCAGGAGGGAGCTGGCTGGTTCCGCGGGATCAATTCGGGGCATGAGGCGATGCTATTCTCACAGGCGAGATGCACGGTCTGCCGCTGGTGCAATTCGTTGCTGTGGGCATGCTGATTCTGGTGAACGCCTTCTTTGTGGCCGCCGAATTTGCGCTGGTGAGTGTGCGCGATACGCGTATCCAGCAGATGGCGGAGAGTGGAGTTCCGGGGGCAAAGTCAGTCCGCCGGCTGCAACGCGAGCTGGATGAATTCCTGCCTGCGGTGCAGCTTGGCGTAACCCTGTGTTCATTGGCACTAGGCTGGATCGGAGAGCCGCTGGCGGCCAGCATTTTTCTGGGTTGGCTGCAAATGCTGCCGTCGATTCCTGCCTATGCGCTGGTCTATGCCCACCTGGCAGCGGTGGCGCTGAGCTTTGCGGCGATCACGTATTTTCAAGTTCTGGTAGGTGAGCTGGTGCCGAAGTCGCTGGCACTGCGCCGGGCCGAAGCGCTGGCGGTGGCGGTGGCGCCGACGATGCTTCTGTTTATGGCAGTGGCGCGGCCGGCAGTGCGTTTTTTGCGCAACTCGGCTGCGCTGGTCTTGCGGGGCTTCGATGTGCCGCTGATGGAGCGCTCGGCGGTGCATTCGCCGGAGGAGCTGAAGCTGATTGCAACAGCCGCGCGGCGGATGGGCATTCTGCCCCGGTTCCAGGAGACGATTGTGCATCGTGCGCTCGAGCTGAACGATGTTCCGATTCGGGAGATCATGACGCCTCGCCAGAAGATTTTCTCTGTGCCCTCGGACATGCCGATTGAACAGGCTAGCGAGACGGTGATCGAGCACATGCATTCGCGAGTGCCGGTGTATGACGAGGCGCGAGGTCCGGAACATATCGTCGGAGTGGTGTATTCGAAGGATCTGGCGCGGCTGATTCATTTTCGGCCATCTGCACAGAAGACGGCGCGGCCGGCAGGAACGGATCGGGTCGGAGCGCCCATTGTGCCACCGTTTGTCGAGCTGCGGGTGAGCCAGGTGATGCACGACGTGCTGGTGGTGCCGGAGACGAAGAGCGTGCTCGACCTGATCCGCGACTTCCAGCAGCGGCGGCGGCAGATGGCAATCGTGGTCGATGAGTACGGGTCGACGGTTGGATTGGTGACGGCGGAAGATGCGATCGAGCAACTGACAGGGGAACTAGAAGACGAGTTCGACGATCCGGCTCGTCCGGCGCTAACCACGGCGAGTGGCATCCTGGTGCTGGATGGCGGCGCGAACCTGCGCGATCTCGAAACGCAGATGCAGTGGAGCCTGCCCAGAGAGGGCGGGGTGGAGACGCTGGCGGGATTTATCTTGACTCGGCTGGGCAAGATTCCGCGAGGCGGCGAAAGCGTGGATTTTGGCGACCGGCGGCTGACGGTGGTGGAGATGGAGGGGCGGCGGATCAGTAAGGTGCGGGTGGAACCGATCGAGACGCAGGGAGTGCAAACGGCTTGAATTCCCGCGAGTGGCCCAAAAAGCCGCAGGTTCGGTGCACGCTGGCCGATCGGAGTTACCTTTGTGACTAAATCTTTGCATTACTTCAGATAGCCTCGTATTACTCCGTGCTAACCTACGCCCCTGGAGCAAAATATTCGGGAGCGGCAGGCATGAGACAGGACGTGTACAAAGTTGCGTACGACGAGGCGCATGGTGAACTTCTCGAGATTTCGAAGAGGTTTGAGGAGCTAAAACAGCGCAAAGAGTCCCTGGAGTCGGTGGTTGGAGCGCTTGCGCCGATGTTGGGAGCAGTTGTTGCGACCCCGGCGGCGCAGCCTGTCAGCGAGCCGAAACCGCCCGCGTCGGAGCCCGCCCCGGAAGCTGCAAATTATACATTTAATCAAGTTGCGGCCGCCCTACCGGAAGCCGATGAAGCGATCACGGACCCCTTCCAGCGCAGGGTGAGAAATGCTCTGAAGTTTAGCAGCAACAACAACGGGCATGAACATCGGGGATTGCAGCCCGCTGTCTAAAGCCAATCGATTTGCAGGCTATCTTCTGCCAGTCGAGGTTCAATGATTTTGGCTTTAGCGCGGCAAGCGAGCGGCTTAAGCCGGACGCGGTAAACAACTGATTTACATTACCTTTGTACTTGTTTTTCCGTTACTTTGTGCGCGGAATTGCGGGATTTTCGTGCTAGTCTACGCCCCTGGAGTAACCACATGACACAAGAAACCTACCGTTTTGCTTATGAAGAAGCGAATGCGGAACTCCGCGAAATTCTCGGGCAGTTCGACGTGCTGAGGGCCCGCAAGGAACAGATGGAGCAGGTTGTCGAGGCCCTGAAGGTTGTTCTATCGGGTGAGGCGCCGGCGGCATCGATTGCCAACCTCACAGCGGAGCAAGTCCCATTCCTGGTGCATCATCAAACGATCGAAGTAACGGCGCAGGAGTTGAAGGGCGAGCCTGCACCGGAGCCGTCATTCGAGCCGGAACCAGCATATGCGGAGCAGTCCGCGGATCCCTTCCAGCGCAGGAT
>DATGJK010000485.1:0-5812 GCA_035295245.1 Acidobacteriaceae bacterium | reverse complement strand
CCCTGGAGGGCGGCGCGCGTGTTCACGATGCCGGTGACCGGCGAGAGGATTTTGGCGTAGCCGAGCTGCACCTGCGCCTGGTCGAGCATCTCCTGCGCATTGCGCACATCGGCGCGGGTGGAGGCGACGGTGGCCTCGGCGGCTTGCGCCTGATAGAGATTCGCCTGGGCGGTACGGACAGCGGCTTCCTGCGCGGCGACATTCTCTCGCGCGGATTCAACGGCGGCCTTCGAGGCGTTGAGACTGGTGACCATCTCATCACGCGTCTGCTCGCTGGCGACTCCGGATTGCGCGAGGGCAACGGCGCGTTTGGTGTCAGCCTCCTGATGTTCGTAATTGGCCTGTGCCTGGGCGAGAGCCGCCTGTGCGGCACGCAGCTGGGCCTGAGCCGCGACCAGCTGGCTTTGGGTCTCCCCCATGGTTTGGCGCGCTGTATCGCGCGATTGCGCCAACTTGTACTGCGTGCTGTGCGTGACGGCTTCGGCCGCATTGCGGGCGGCGGCGAGATCCTGCGCTTCGATGGTGGCGATGGGCTGGCCCGCGTCGACGTGGTCGCCTTCCTGTACGGCGAGCGACTGGATGCGTCCCTGAATGCGCGAGCTGACGACGACTTCGTTGGCATCGACGGTGCCAACGAGCTGGAGATCGCTGGAGCGATTGGTCGAGAAAAAATAGAAGACGAGGGCAAAGACGAACAGCACGCCCATGATGATGAAAATGCGATTGCGCGGTTTCATGCGGTTTTCTTCCCCACGACTTCGGTCGAGCCGTCCTGCGAAAGGGTTCCGGGCGCGTCTGCCAGGCGGTGGACGGGCGAGCGAGGATAAAGAGGAGCGCTGATCTCAGGCATGGGCATGGAGGCGAGCACGGCCTGGGCGAGCTGGGCTCCATGGCGGCGATCCGTGAAGAGCGCCTGCCCCAAAAACTCGATGGCTGCCGTGCGCCGATGCGCGACCGAGGAGGGAGCCAGCGGGTCCTCGGGAGAGATGAGCTGCATCATGGGCGCGCTGAGGAAATAAAAGACGTTGGCGCCGAGGCAGGCATAGGCCGTCTGCATCGTGTCCACCGCGCAGAGTTCGCCGGAGCGGACGCCGGCTTCGATGAGGGCCAGCAGGCGGTTGAACATGGGCCCAAAGGCCTTCTCGGCGAGAAGACCCATGGCGTGGCTTTCGCCCTGGCGAAAGCGGATCATCTCCTGCTGCATGAGGGCCTGGAAGCCGTGCTGGGTGAGAATGCGATCGAAGTGCTGCAGCGTGAAGCGGAGGAGGCGCTCACCGGGGCTGCAGTCCAGCTCGAGGACGGCGATGGCACGAGTCGCGATGGTGTTGGCGACTTCCTCAAGCGCGGCCGTATAGAGCGCCTCTTTCCCGTTGAAGTAGTAGTACAGCAGAGCTTTATTGACCTGGGCCGCAGCGGCGATGGCGCTGATGCGGGCGCCGGCGAGGCCATGCTCGCTGAATTCGGAGATCGCGGCGTGGAGAATCTTTTCTCGGCTGCGGTCGGAGCGGGATGAAGGCGGGAGGCTCATTTGACTAACCGTTTAGTTAAGATTAGACCTCTTCAGACCAGGTCGCAAGAAATTCGGGAGCGATACGGGTTTTTTTCTGCGGTTTGGGCGGGTCAGGAGCGGCGGAAGACCGAGAACGGGCCGCGGTGGGAGGGAGCCGCGCCAGTGACGCCGAAGCGCTCGCTCATTTCCTTGTAAAGGAAACCGCGGCCCGGGCGGTAGGGCTGGACCCATTCGCCATCAATAACAAACTGCGGGATGGCGTACTTGCCGGTGTGCGCGAGGACCTCCTGCGCGGCCTCTGGATTCTGCTCGATGTCGATTTCTGTGTAGGGGATGTGGTGGGTTTCGAGGAAGCGCTTTGCCTCGCGACAGTCACGGCACCAGGAGGCTGAATACAGGATCAGGGTCACAACTTTTATGGTAGCCGAGAGCTTCGCTGCGCAGGGTGACAGACGTCACGAAGCCGGTCTCTATAAGTCCAGAATTATCAGGCTGGGATAACTGGAGTATCAGCTTTGCGGCGGGTGGGTTGGGCGGAGTTCGGGTGGGTTGGGCGGAGTTAATGAGGGAGAGGGTATAGGGGATAGGGGATAGGGTGTAGGGGATAGGGTGTAGCAAACCTACACCCTAAAACCTACCCCCTATACCCCGTTTTCTGGAGCTACACCCTACACCCTATACGCTGAACGCTAGTTCTGGAGGGTATGGGCGTCGGCCAGGGTTCCGGCGGCGGGAGCGGGCGGCGGTGTGCTGGCGGACTGCGGTGCTACGGAGGAAACCGGAGCCGCGGGAGCTGCCTGGGCTGTGTCTTCTTTGGGGCCGAGGCCGAGCTTGATCAGAGCCCGGGAGTCAGGAGTGAGTTTGGTCTGCCAGCCGTGATCCGACTGGTACTTCTGCATGGCGGATTCGGTGGTGGAGTCCCACTGGCCGGTGGCCGGACCGCTGAGGTAGTGCTCGCGGATGAGGGCTTCCTGGATTTCGCGGGCGCGATCGGAGTCGATGGCACGCTGGCCGCGCAGCTGGTGATGATGGCTGGCCCGGTGATGCGTGTGGCCCGATGTTGCTGCCCGGTGGGTGCGCGTGGCAAATGCCGGAGTGGCCAGCAGGAAAGCGCCAAGCACAAGCACCTGGCTAGTCCTGAAGGAAGCCATAGGTTACCTCTGAATTGTGGATAAATCGGCGATCGTATCGTGCAAGGGTATAAGCGACCGCCGCAAAACGCAACAAAAACCGTGCTTTGGGTGCCCAGAGTTTTCGGGAACCCAAAGCCAAGGTTTCTGATGCGCCATTACGGAAGTGTGCCGCCCAGGTATTCTCGTCCCTGCCCGGGGTTCTGCGGGTTGACGATCTCCAGGACCACGTCGTCTCCGGTGTGGAGGGCGGCTACGGCCTTCTGGAAATCCTGTACGTTGTTGACCGGGTGCTTGTTAACGGAGACGATGACGGCGCCCTGGAAGTCGCCGACGCCGATTTCATCGGCAAAGGAGCCCGGCTTGACGGCCTGGATCATGACGCCGTGCAAGCCCGCCGGAGCGCCCTGCGGCAGGTCGGAGACCGTGATGCCGAGTTTGGCAGGGCTGGCGTTGCCGGGGGTCTGGTTCTGGCCCTCCTCGCCCTCATTGGTCTCGGGATTGTTCATCTTCGCCAGGACCTTTTCGCGATCGTCGATGGTGATCTTCGTGTGCATCTGCTGACCGTTGCGAAGATAACCGATGTCGATACTGGTTCCCGGTTTGTATTCCGAGATGATGGAGACGAGCTCATCGCCGTCCTTCACCGGCTTGTTGTCGATGCTGGTGATGATGTCACCGGCTTTGAGTCCGGCATTGGCGGCGGGCAGTCCCGCAGGCGCGGCGCTGATGATGACGCCGGTCTTGAATCCATAGACGCGAGCGACGGCGCTGGGCGGGTTGGGCTGGAAGCTGATGCCGATGCTGCCGCGAACGACCTTGTGTTCCGGCCCGATGAGTTGGTTATAGACATTGACGACGGAGTTGGAGGGCATGGCGAAGCCGATGCCTTCGTTGCCGGCTGACTGCGTGAAGATGGCGGTGTTTACGCCGATGACTTCGCCGGCCATGTCGAGCAGCGGCCCGCCGGAGTTGCCGGGATTAATGGCGGCATCGGTTTGCAGGAAGTGCTGGAACTCGCCGGTCGTGCCGTGATCGACGCTGCGATTCCTGCTGGAGACGATGCCGGCGGTGACGGTGGACTGGAGGCCGAAGGGCTCACCGATGGCCAGCACCCAGTCGCCGACCTCGACGCCGTCGGAGTTGCCCATTTTGACGGTGGGGAGAGGCTTATCGGTTTGGATCTTGATGACGGCGATGTCGGTGGCCTTGTCGACGCCAATGACCTTCGCGGGACGTCCGAGATTGCCGACTGGGTCGCCGGCCAGGGTAACGAAGATGCGGTCCGCCTTATCGACGACGTGGTTGTTGGTGACGATGTAGCCGCGGGGATCCACGATGAATCCGGAGCCCAGGGATTCGCGCTCCTCGCCGGCGCCGTCATCGGGTCCGGCGCCGTTGGGGCCCATGCCGAAGAAGCGGTTGAAGAAGTCCTGCAGACCGCCCTGGCCCTGGGGACCCTGATCGTCATCGCCATTGTTGCCATTGCCGTCGGGCGGGACAGGCTGCTGGGGCATGGGCTGTCCGAAGTTATGGGGATTGCGGCGGCGCTGCTGTTGCTGCTGCTTGGGAAGGATTTCGGTGTTGATGTTGACCACGGCGGGCCCGACTTCGTGGGCGATCCGGGTAAAGTCGGTGGACAACTGGCGCGGAGCCGGAACTTTGAGCGGCGTGGCGTCGGAGCTGTTGACCTGAGATTCCTGACCGCGTACCGAATGGGCTACGAGAGAGCCGAGCAGGATGCCGGCGGAGAGGGTGGCCAGGAGCGTGAAGGTCGAAGCGAGACGGTTGTACTGAAACCGCCCAAACAAAGCTTTCATTCGAGTCTTACCTCATCAATTCGTGAAGGGCTGCAGCCGGAACGCGCATCCCGCTCCAGTATAGAGCCTTTGGAATGAGCGAATTTTGGTTGAGCCCGATCCGCGCTTATCCGCATTAGACGCAGGCGGGCGATCACGGGTTACAAGGATGCCGGGTTGCGGAGCCCTTCCTACGTGAGTGGGACGCCTTCGTGGGCGGTGGGTTGCACGACGGCGGGGATAAATTCGGTGAGCGCAATGCCGGCCAGGATGAGCAGGGCTCCGGCGGCGCTGCGGCGGCCGAGACGCTCGCCGAGGACGAGGAATGAGGTAATCCAGGCAAAAACGGGCTCGAGGGCGAGGATGAGAGCGGTGTGCGTGGCGGGCAGGTGGCGCTGAGCCCAGGACTGCACGGCGAAGGCGACGGCGGTGGCGAGGACGGCGGTGATCAGCAGGGCAACGATGAGGCGCGGCGAGGCGTGGATCCAGGGATGCTCGAGGAGCGGCATGCTGATGGCCATGAAGGCGGCGCAGAAGCCGATCTGGAGGAGGGCGAGTTGTTCAAAGGGAAAGCGCGGCGCGAGGTGGGCGAGGGCGAGGACGTGCAGGGAGAATCCGAGGGCGCAGCCGAAGGTGAGCAGGTCGCCGAGATTGATGGCGCGGAACGCGAAGCCGGCGGGGGTGGTGAGGAGGACGATCCCGAAGAAGGCGAGGAGCGCTCCGCACCAGGCATTCCAGGCCGGGGTTGAGGATGCGCGGGGGCGAAGGCGGGGGATGGCGCAGAGCAGCGGAACGAGCACGACGACCGTTCCGGTGATGAAGGCGGATTTGGAGGGCGTGGTGAGGCGGAGGCCGGCGGTCTGGAACTGATATCCCATGGCGAGGCAGAAGCCGATGATCGCGCCGCTGACGGCGGCCTGGCGAGTGATGCGTCCGAGGTGTCCGCGGTAGATGAGCAGGAGGCAGAGGAAGGCGAGCGACATGCGGATGAGGTTGAAGAGCAGCGGAGAGGCATCGGCGAGCGCGCTCTTGACGACGACGAAGGTGGATCCCCAGATGCAGACGACGGCGAGCAGCAACAGATGGGCGCGGAGGGAGCGGGCCGCTGGTTGGGGCATGGAGAAAGAGTACAGGGCAGGCAATAGGGAATAGGCAACAGCGAAGGGGGTAGGGGGTAGGGGTCGTCAGTGATCAGTGATCAGTGATCAGCGATCAGGGGTCAGTGATCAGGGGTCAGCGATCAGTGATCAGCTGTAGCGATCAGCGCTGAGCTACGGAATTGTGATGTGGCCGGTGAGGGTGAGGTCGATGCGGACCTGCTTTTGCATTCTGACCATGAGCATGCTGGGATCTCTGAGGCCCCAGTCGATGTA
>DATGJK010000484.1:0-2025 GCA_035295245.1 Acidobacteriaceae bacterium | reverse complement strand
CTCCTGCGGAAAGGCGCGAACGTCAATGCTTCCCTAAACAATAATGGCAGAACACCGTTGTATGTGGCCTCCCAAGAAGGCTATGCAGAAGTGGTCAAGCTCCTGCTGGCGGCCGGCGCGAACGTCAACGCTGCTTTCAATGGGGGTGTCGAAAATGGACTATGGAGTGCACCCCAAAAATGAGACACGAAGTTAAGGGCCGACCTACATTGAAGGGAGAGGTGTATGGATTTGGCCCGGAGAGTCTACAGCCGAGATTTGAAGATCGCGGCGATGCGGGAAATTGACGGCGGACGAAGGATCGGGGAAGTTGCCCGGCACCTGGAAGTAAGTCCCCATCTGCTGGAACGGTGGCGCGGGGAATGGCAGGCACGAGGAGAGCTGGCTTTTCCCGGCATCGGCCGGCGTGGGGTGTCGCCAGCTCTAACCGAGTTGCAGCGGATCGCCGAGCTGGAGCGCAAAATTGGCCAGCTGACGATGGAGAATGATTTCCTAAAAAAAGCGTTGGAGCATTTCAGGGATCATCACCCGCCAGCCGTCGTCAGTGGCGAAGCTGCTTGTTTGAAGAAGTCCGTCAAGCCTCGGGGAAAGGCGAAGCCGTGAACGCGCTGTGCCGGATGACCGGCATCAGCCGCGCCGGTTACTATCGCTGGCGCGTGCCGCCGCCGAGTTTCCCGGTGGAGATGGAACTGCGCGATGCCCTGCAACAGGTCGCGCTGGAATTCCCCGCCTATGGGTACCGCCGGATCACGTTCGAGCTGAACCGCCGCGGCTTCGCCGTCAATCACAAACGGGTGCTGCGGTTGATGCGCGCCGACAACCTGCTGTGTCTGCGGCACAAGTCCTTCGTGGTCACGACGGATTCGCGGCACAGCCTGCCGGTGTATCCCAACCTGGCTGGTGCGATCACGCCGGATCGCGTGAATCAGGTGTGGCGGGCGGACATCACCTACATCCGGCTGCGCACTGAGTTCATATACTTGGCCGTGGTGCTGGATGCGTTCTCGCGCCGCGTGATTGGTTGGGCGCTGGGCCGCACGCTGGAAGCTGAACTGGCGGTGTCGGCGCTCACCATGGCACTGCGCCAACGGCGGCCCGCGCCGGGCTTGGTGCATCATTCGGATCGGGGTGTGCAGTACGCCTCGCACGATTACACCGATTTGCTGAAGCAGAATGGCGCCCAAATCAGCATGAGCCGCAAAGGCAACCCGTACGACAACGCCGCCTGCGAGTCGTTCATGAAAACGCTGAAGTACGAAGAGGTCTACCGTAGCGAATATCGTGACCTGGCCGACGCCTATGCCCAGATCGGCGAGTTTCTAGAACACGTCTACAACCAACACAGGCTGCACTCGGCTCTGGGCTATGTCCCGCCCGCAGAGTTCGAACAGAATGGCGGGAATATCCAATGACATGGCTTCGCGATGAATCTTTCCAGTTGGGGGCGCTGCCCCCAAACCCCCGGGATTTATCGCCTTCCTGCCAGAATGACGGAGCGCAGAGGCAGATTGCTCTACCTCCGCTCATTCCGGCCGCTGAGTCGGCGCCCGGGTTGCGTCCCCGCAGTGCCCTATCCTCCGCTCAGGTCTTTCCAGAGTGGATCACCGCAACCTCGCCGTGCAATGATTTATCAACGACCGGCGACAGCCCCCTTAACTCGCTGTCTCACTCCAGGGGTTCACTTCATCATGATCGGCATCTTTTTCTGTATTTCCGGCGGAACTAAGCTCTTTGTACGAGCTCAGTTCGGGGTGCTGGAGAAGACCATGGTCCAAATACACGTCCCGTTCCCGTACGCAACTGCGCTCTTTGTCGCCACGGTCGAATTCGTGTGCGGGGCTGGCCTGGCGTTAGGGTTACTCACGCCGCTGTGCGCCGCTATGCTCACGGGAGACATGATCGTCGCCGTCGCGACCACTTCGATCCATACTGTCCAGGCGAGCGGTCTCCTCGCTTGGCTTGACGGCTTCTTATACCTCCCCGAGGTGTTATACATTTTGATCCTCGTTTGGCTGATCTTCTCGG
>DATGJK010000483.1:0-4927 GCA_035295245.1 Acidobacteriaceae bacterium | reverse complement strand
AAAGCTGTTAGCGAAAGACTGGTAGCGAAAGATTTCGCAGCAATTTGCGGCACGACTAACGTCGGGTTTTCACAGGCTGGGAGTCGTACCGTCCGGGGCTGAAGCCCGTTTTTTTCCGGCGTCGTGTCCCACGGCCTGAGGGCCGTGGCTTCTACCGTCGGCTCGCTGTGCGGGGCCATGGAGGGGCGGCGAAATTGCAATCTTCCGCTATTGCGTTACGCCAGAACGCGGAAGGCTGCGACTTCGGGTGCGTTGACTCATAAGATTTGCACCCATCAGGCCATCATGAGGTCTACTCTCGACAGACGAGGCCATCATGAAACGTGAGCGCGCGTTGCAGGTCCTGCTGACAGTGCTGGGACTCTTGTTTATCGCCCTGATCTATCCGCTCTACACCGATCTAAGGCACGCAAAGTGGCTTGTGGAAATGCACAATGAAACCGAGCCGATGTTTCTTAGCTTCTTCATTGCGCTCGGCCCATTTCTGCTGGTCGCTGCAAAGAGACCATCGGCGCATCGCTTGCTGGTTGCCTTTACGGCCTGGTGGTGTCTGGCGCACGCTGCTGTAATGACCATCCAAACTGTACAAGCCTGGAATCGCGGAGTTCACCGTAACTTTGCCGACGTGGTCATCATCGGCGTCATTGGCTTGGCGTTGCTGTTGCTCGCACCAGCGCGTCGTGACCCAGGCGCATCGCTTTCACCGTAAATGCGCATCGACTTCCGATCCGGCGTGCTGAGTGGCATTCCGGAAGTTCTCCGCGGCTAAAGCCCGTTTCCCCGGCGTGGTGTTCCACGGCCTGAAGGCCATGGCTTCTACCGTCGCCTCGCTGTGCGAGGCCATGATGGGGTTCGGAAGAGTGGGCGCTGGTGAGGGTTGCCTTGTCTCCAAAAGGCGGAGACATGGCAACCGGCGCGTCTGGATCCCACCCTGTCCGCCAAGTGCGGCGGACAAGGGTGGGGCACCCGGACCCTCCCCCGTACCCGCACCGGCGCTGACGTTCCAGGTCGGATTGAAGGGCGATGGGGTGACAATACCGTCGTTGCGAGCGTCTTGTTACATTAGAAAAATGCGTGGATTGCAGAAGTTCTTTGTCCTGAGCATGGCTTTGTTCCTGGCTGCGGGGGTGTATGCACAGCAGCAGCAGGAAGTGATTCATCCGAGAGACACGTCGGCGCTGCATCCGCCGGCGGGCGCGAAGGTGGCGATTGTGGAGTTTGCCGACCTTGAGTGTCCGATGTGCGCGCACGACAATCCGATCATCATGCAGGCGGTGGAGCATTATCACGTGGCGTGGGTGCGGCACGATTTTCCGCTGCCGATGCACAACTGGAGCTTCCAGGCGGCGGTGAATGCGCGCTGGTTCGACACGAAATCGAAGAAGCTGGGCGACGATTATCGCAACGCGGTTTTTGCGAATCAGCCGAGCATCGAGACGAAGGACGATCTGCAGAGGTTCACGCAGAAATTTGCGCAGGAGCACGGCACGGCGCTGCCGTTCATCATCGATCCGCAGGGCAAGCTGGCGGCGGATGTGAAGGCGGATGCGGCGCTGGCGGAGAAGATGGGCGTGCACGAGACTCCGACGGCGTGGGTGGTGACGGCGCACGGGTATAAGCAGATTACGGACTTCAGCAAGCTGTACGGGATGCTGGACGAGGCGACGAAGGGGTAACGTCTGCTCCTGGATTCCCGGGCCTAAAGGCCCAATCTTCCCGGCCTTCTTTCCCCCGGCCTGAAGGCCGGGGCTTCTACCGTCGTGCCGCGTGCGCGGCACCGCTTTCGCGCTTCTACATCCAATCCTGGGGATTGGCAGGGCGGCGGACCTACAAGCTGCTCGGTTGTGCGGCCAACATCTTACGGAAACGAGACAGCACATGAGCGAAACGATTCCTGCGGGCGTGAGTGCGCCGCCGGTTGCGGAGCGGCGGCATACGGAGCGGGTGGTGCACGGGCACACGCTGGTGGACGATTATGCGTGGCTGAGGGAGAAGGACAGTCCCGCGGTGCAGGAGTATCTGGAGGCGGAGAACGCGTATTGCGCGGCGACGTTTGCGGGAACGGAAGAACTGCAGAAGCAGCTATACGACGAGATGCTGAGCCACATCAAGGAGACGGACGTCTCGGTTCCGTTTCGCGACCGCGCGTACTGGTACTACCTGCGGACCGAGCAGGGACTGCAGTATGAGATTTTCTGCCGCAAGCAGGGAACAGCAGAGGAGCCGCGGGGGGACGAGCAGATCTTGCTCGATGTGAATGAGCTGGCGAAGAACGAGTCGTTCATGGCGATCGGGACGATGGTGGTCTCGGACGACGGGAATCTGCTGGCGTACAGCTGCGACAATCGCGGCTTCCGGCAATACAAGCTGTACATCAAGGATCTGCGCACGGGCGAGGTGCAGAACGAATTCGTGGAGCGGGTTGGATCGGTGACCTGGGCGGCGGACAATCGCACGCTGTTCTACACGGTGGAGGATGAGGAGCAGAAGCGGCAGTTTCAGATGTACCGGCATGTGCTGGGGACTCCGCATGCGCAGGATGAGCTGATCTTCGAGGAGAAGGACGAGCGGTTCAACATCGGCGTGGGAAGGACGCGGGACGACGAGTATCTGATTCTGGAGTGCTCGAGCCACACGACGACGGAAGAGCGCTTTTTGCGGGCGGACACGCCGCGGGGGGAGTGGACCCTGATTGAGCCGCGGCGGGAGGGGATTGAGTACTACGCGGACGAGCGATACGGGCAGCTATACATCAAGGTCAACGACACGGGGCGGAACTTCCGGCTGGTGACGACGCCGATTGAGACGCCGGGGCGCGAGCACTGGGTGGAACGCATTGCGCACCGCGAGGATTCGATGCTGGAGGAGGTGGACCTCTTCGCGGATCATGCGGTGGTGTGGGAGCGGCGGCAGGCGCTGCAGCATGTGACGGTGCGGCCGTTTGTGGGGCGCGGGCCGGAAATGGCGGAAGGACGGGAGATTGCGTTTCCTGAGCCGGTGTACAGCACGCATCCGCACTCGAACCGAGTGTTCGAGACGAAGAAGTACCGGTATGGGTATCAGTCGCTGGTGACGCCGAGCTCGGTCTTCGAGTACGACGTGGAGACGGGCGAGTCGAAGCTGCTGAAGCAGCAGGAGGTGCCGGGGGGATTCGACCGGACGCAGTACGAGTCGGAGCGGATCTTTGTGGCGGCGCCGGATGGGGTGGAGGTTCCGGTGTCGCTGGTGTGGCGGCGGGACCGGCGGGAGGCGGGACGGAATCCGCTGTGGGTTTATGGCTACGGGGCGTATGGGTATTCGCTGCCGATTGGGTTCAACAGCAACCGGCTGAGCCTGATGGATCGCGGGATGGTGCTGGCGTACGCGCACGTGCGCGGCGGCGGGGATATGGGCAAGCCGTGGCACGATGCGGGGCGGCTGATGAACAAGAAGAACACGTTCACGGATTTCATCGCGGTGACGGAGGCGCTGGTTGAGCGAGGGTACGGGGCGGGGGATCGCGTGGCGGCGGAAGGCGGCAGCGCGGGCGGGTTGCTGATGGGCGCGATCACGAACATGCGTCCGGATCTGTATCGCGCGATTGTGTCGCATGTGCCGTTCGTGGACGTGATGAACACGATGCTCGATCCGTCGCTGCCGCTGACGGTGCCGGAGTACGAGGAGTGGGGCGATCCGAATCAGAAAGACGCGTTCGAATACATGCTGAGCTACTCGCCGTACGACAATCTGCGGGCGGGGAAGTATCCGGCGATTCTGGTGAAGACGTCGCTCTACGACAGCCAGGTGATGTATTGGGAGCCGGCGAAGTATGTGGCGAAGCTGCGGACGCTGAAAGAGGATGAGCCGGTCGGGTCCCACCCTGTCGCTCAACAGAGGAGCGACAACCACCCCAGCGAGCAGAGCTCGCCGGGGACCCCGGAGAAGGATGGCGCACCCGGGCGAGTGCTGGCGCTGCAGACGAACATGAGCGCGGGGCATGGCGGGGCGTCGGGGCGGTATGACTATCTGAAGGAAATTGCGCTGGATTATGCGTTTTTGCTGAGGGAGCTGGGGGTGGTGAGTTGCTAGTTGTTAGTTGCTAGTTGTTAGTGATCAGTCAGCGATCAGCGATCGGGGATCAGGGAGAGCGATTGCGTTGCGTTCGCGGCGGGATTGCGGGCAAGGACGAGCCGGGTGAAGAGGGCGCAGGGGGCGGCGGTGGACGCGTGCATGCATCGAGGCGTATACGTTGCGCACCACGCGGCCTGCAACTCGGGCCCGGGGGAAAGAGGAATCAATGCAATACATGATTACCTGGAACGAGCGTCCCCAGGGCTCGCCGATGGAGTACGAGAACGCACAGAAACGCATCCTCGAAGTGTTCAGCCCGTGGAAGGCGCCAGCCAATTTCAAGATCCACTCGTTCGTGATCCGCGTGGGCGACTGGGGCGGATACATGCTGATGGAATGTGATGATCCGCTCGAAGTGCATAAGTTCTGTTCGATGTTGCCGGCTTTCACGTTTGAGGCTCGCCCCGTGGTTCCGGTCGCCGATGCTATTCGCGTGGAGCTGGAAGCGATGGCCTATCGCGATGGGCTGAAGGGGAAGTGAGGGCGGGCCGGCATTCACTTCTGAGAGCGAGAAAACCATTCCTCAGGGGCTAAAGCCCCGATCTTTGTGCGGGCCGTGCGGCACGGGTGAAGCCGAGCCCTTTCAAAACTCGGAATTTTCGGTGGGTGAGTCGTGTCTCCGGGGCTGAAGCCCGTTTTTTCCGGGCGATTTGTTCCACGGCCTGAAGGCCATGGCTTCTACCGTCGCCTCGCTGCGCGAGGCCATGCGGTTGCGGCGGTTGCGGTTTCCCATTTCTGCAAAAGCGGGGGACACGGGGCACGCGGGTTCGCGCTCTTCCACGTGGGGCACCCGGGTGCGTTCAGGGGCTAAAGCCCG
>DATGJK010000482.1:0-5437 GCA_035295245.1 Acidobacteriaceae bacterium | reverse complement strand
GAGGCAGCTGGTAGAACTTTGCAGGGCTTTAATTCGTAGGACAACAGGATTGGCAAGGAGAACGGCAGAATGATGCGTCGTGGGTTGTGGATCGCGGTAGGCGTGGTGGTAGTGGTCGTGCTGGTCGCGCTGCTGATCTTTGGCAGTTATGTAAGCGCGCGCAATCAGATGGTGGCCAAGCAGGAAGCCGTGCAGGAGCAGTGGGGCAACGTGCAGACGCAGCTTCAGCGGCGCGCGGACCTGATCCCCAACCTTGTCAGCACGGTGAAGGGCTACGCGCAGCATGAGGAGGCTGTGTTCGCTGATGTGGACAAGGCGCGGGCGGCTCTGCTGGCTGCCAACACGCCGCAGGGGAAGATTCAGGCGAACGGGCAGCTGGATGGCGCGCTGGGCCGGCTGCTGGCGGTGGCGGAGAACTATCCCAACCTGAAGGCGAATGAGAATTTCCTGCAGCTGCAGGATCAGCTGGAAGGGACGGAGAACCGTATCGCCGTCGAGCGTCACCGTTACAACGAAACGGTGCGCGACTACAACACGTTCATCCGGCAGTTTCCGAACAGCATCTGGGCAGGGATGGCCGGCTTCCAGACCAACAACGCGTATTTCGAGGCGAGCCCCGCGTCGCAGACGGCGCCGAAGGTGCAGTTCTAGCCCGCCATGAGAACCCGCAGGTCCCTCAGGTTGTTCCCCGTCGGCCCGGTCACAACGGAGTCGCCGAGGGCGGTGAAGAGGGTGCAGGCGTCGAAGCGCGCCAGCGTGGCTTCGGGATCGAAGTTATAGGCACGGGCGCGGGCGATCGTGGTGGGATCGGCGATGGCTCCCGCGGCGGGACTGTTGCCATCGATGCCGTCAGAGCCGGCGCTGAGGACGACCAGCGGCTGGTTGGGATAATTTGCCAGGTTGAGCGCCGCTTTCAGCACAAACTGCTGATTGCGGCCGCCGCATCCGGGGCTTTTGCTCAATTGCACCGTCACCTCGCCGCTGGAAAGCAGGCAGACGCGCGAGCTCTCGCGGCGCAGCTCATGGAAGCGCGTCAGCAAATACTGCGCGGCTTCCGCGTAATCCCAGTCGTCGCAGGTGTTGTCGATGACCACGCGGTAGCCGAGCGACTGCGCATAATCGCGCGCAGCATTCACGAAGTCGTGATTGGAAAGAAGCGTATCGAACTGGGAGCGCTCGAAGGGATTCACCGCAGGCCTGGCATTGCCGCCGTTCGCGGCCGCCTGTGCCAGCTGCTGACCGAGCAACGCAAAGTAGGCGCGAACCGTGGGTGGAAATTTCTCCGGAAGGTGGTAGCGGTGCAGAATCTCGGCGCACTGCGCCGGCGTCGAGTAATCCGGCAGCGTGGGCGATGAAGCGACAGCCGCCAGGTCTTTGAGCGGCACATCGGCCAGGAGCAGCGAAAGCTTTTCGGCTGCGGGAGCGGCGATGGCCAGCCGGCCGCCTTTGATGGCGGAAAAATACTTGCGAACCGTATTCACTTCGGTGATGGTGGCGCCGCTGGCGACGAGCGTCTCGTAAAAGGCGATGGTGTCGTCGAGCGAAATGCGCTTGTCGCGGGGCAGCTCCATCATGGCCGAACCGCCGCCGCTGATCAGGAAGAAGATGAAGGTGTCCTTCTTCGCGTGCTTCAGCAAGGCCAGAGCGGCGCGCGCTGCCGCGAAGGAATCCTCATTGGGCAGGGGATGTCCTCCGGCGAAATAGCGGATGCCGCCGCGCCGCTTTTTGGGAATGGATGGCGCGGAGCAGACGCCATGGACGCGGAGTTTGGGCGGCAGGCGGTCCAGCAGCGCGTCGAGCATCGTGAGCGCTGCCTTGCCCAGGGAGATGACGTAAATGTTTTTGAAGGTTTCGAGCGGCTGCCGAATTTCAGGCAATCGCGGAGACGGATGCCGCACCAGCGTGCGGCCCTCAAAATGCAGGTGCCGGTCGAAGGCCAGAGCAATGTCGCACTCTTTCAGCGCGGTTTGAAAAATGGCGAGCGCACCAGCCTGCAGGTCTTCAGGATTCGTCATGACACGCTGAGTTGGGGAAACGACTTCTTCGTCCATACATGAATGATTGTTTGTACTTCTTCCAGCTTACTCTTGGCCCTTGTGCCGGCTGGCGCAACCGCGCCGGGCGAGGCGAAAAAGTGGTCGGCGTCTGCGATCCAGTGCAGTTCCTTTGGATCGCCCGCGCGGGCGACCGCGGCTTCGACCGCCTCGCGTGGCCCATAGGGATCGCGAGCGCCGCTGATAAACAACTTGGGCTTGGAACAGTTGTGGAGAAATTCGTAGCTGTAGCTGCGGCCTTCCGCGGCGACAGGCAGCCCGAGAGCAATCAGCCCCGGCACGCGCGCATCACCGCAGCAGACGCGCAGGCCGACCCACGCGCCAAAGGAAAAGCCGGCGAAGAGAATGGGACGATGCAATTCGCGGTCGAGCCAGTCGAGCGCCGCGCGGACGTCGTCCTGTTCGCCGCGGCCTTCATCATGCGTGCCTTCGCTCAATCCGGTGCCGCGAAAATTGAAGCGCAGCACCGGGAGGCCAAAACTCTGGAAAGCTTTCATCGCGCGATACACAACTTTGTTGTGCAGGGTGCCGCCGCCCAGGGGGTGTGGATGACACACCAGAGCGGCAAAGGGCGCATCGGCCCGGCCTGCATTGAGCAGCGCCTCGAGACGTCCGGCTGAGGAGCGCAGGTTGTCTACGCTGCGCAGAAATGCGGATCCTGCGTGTGCCTGCGCCATGTGCTTTCTATTGTACGAAGGCGAGTCGGGTATTCTGTTGGTTCTTATGCGCCCCGACCCCAGCTCGGATCCGGTTCAGCTCACGCGGCGCCTGGTCGATATCGAGTCCATCACCTACAACGAGGGCGCGGCCGGCGCGTTTCTGGCGGAGTCTCTGGCCAGGCGCGGCTTTGCTGTGGAGAAGATGCCGGTCGAGCAGCACCGCGAAAGC
Organism: Acidobacteriaceae bacterium; assembly: GCA_035295245.1. Classification (GTDB taxonomy): domain Bacteria; phylum Acidobacteriota; class Terriglobia; order Terriglobales; family Acidobacteriaceae; genus Palsa-343. Next base: position 2,495 of record DATGJK010000482.1, on the reverse strand, counting down.
CGCAGCCAAAGCGAGCGGTTCAACGTCTATGCCTGCCAGTCCGGCAGCACGCCCGCCGTGGTTTTCTCCACGCACATGGATACCGTGCCGCCGTTCATCCCCTCGAGCGAAGACGATCAGTTCATCTACGGGCGCGGCTCCTGCGACGCCAAGGGGATCATCGCAGCGCAGATTACTGCGGCCGAGCGCCTGCGCGAAAGCGGCATCCACGCGGGCCTGCTGTTCGTTGTGGGCGAGGAGCGCGACTCCGCAGGGGCGAAGACCGCGAATCAGCAGGCGCGCGGCAGCCGGTTCCTCATCAACGGCGAGCCTACGGACAACCGAGTCGCGCTGGCCTCAAAAGGGTCGCTGCGCGCGGTGATTCGTACGACGGGCAAGATGGCGCACTCCGCCTATCCGGAGCTGGGCGAGAGCGCGACGCACAAAATGGTGGAAGCGCTGCGGCGCATCCTGGAAATCCCGCTGCCGGTCACGCCGGAGATCGGCCCGAGCACGCTGAACATCGGCACGATCAGCGGCGGGCACGCGCCCAACGTGATTGCCGATCATGCTGAAGCCCAGATCCTGGTCCGCCTGGTCGGCCCATCGCAGGAGACTCGCCGGGCCATCGAGAAGGCGGTGGAAGGCCTCGCCACGGTGGATTTCACGCTGGAAATTCCTTTTCAGCGGATGCGCGCGATCGAGGGGCTGCCGACCATGGTGGCTGCTTTCACCACCGATATTCCGTGGTTGAGCAACTGGGGTGAGCCGGTGCTGATGGGTCCGGGATCTATCCACGTCGCGCATACACCGCATGAAAAGCTGGAGAAAAAGGAGCTGTTCTCTGCTATCGATCAGTACGTCCGGGTGGCCCGGCATCTGGTGGGCGCATCCGGCTGAAACGGCGGTCGCTTATTGATTTGCGACCGCGCATCGCACGCCGCGCCTGAGTGGCATACCCTGAAGATATGAGCGAGCCGAACACCGTTGTGTCCCAGCGCAACGTCCTGGACCGCGCTGCGTCCTCTTACCTGCGTTCCGCGATGCATCAGCCGGTTGCCTGGCAGGAGTGGGGTCAGCCCGCCTTCGATCTGGCGGCGCAGCTTGATAAGCCGATCCTGCTCGACGTGGGCGCGGTGTGGTGCCACTGGTGCCACGTGATGGACCGCGAGTCTTACGAAGAGGAAAAACTGGCCGCGACCATCAACGAGCACTTCGTCGCCATTAAAGTGGACCGTGATGAGCGGCCCGATGTCGACGCGCGCTACCAGGCCGCCGTGCAGGCGATCAGCGGGCAGGGCGGATGGCCGCTCACCGCGATCCTTACACCTGACGGCAAGCCGTTTTTCGCCGGAACGTATTTCCCCCGCGAAGACCGCTACGGACGTCCCGGTTTCGAGCGCGTGCTGCTCACCCTGGCGCAGGCGTGGAAGACGCGTCGCGCCGAGGTGCTTGAATCGGCGGCCAGCGTGATCGCCGCCATCGAGCACGGCGAGACGTTTTCCGCGCGCAGCGACGAACTCAACTTCGCCATTGTCGACACGCTGGCGCAGACCGCCATCAGCCAGTTCGATCCGCGCAACGGCGGCTTCGGCTCGCAGCCGAAATTTCCGCATCCGGCGGCCATCGACCTGCTGCTCGACCTTGCCGCGCGCACCGGCAGCGAGGCCGCGCGCACGGCGGCGACCGTCACTCTGCAGAAGATGGCGCGGGGCGGGGTCTACGACCAACTGGCGGGCGGATTTCACCGCTACTCCGTCGATGAGCGCTGGGTGGTACCGCACTTCGAAAAGATGCTCTACGACAACGCGGGCCTGCTCGCGAATTATGTGCACGCCTTCCAGAGCTTCGTGGATCCGGAGTTCGCCGCTGTGGCGAGAGACATCATCCGCTGGATGAACGAGTGGCTCACGGATCAGCAACGCGGCGGGTTCTATGCTTCGCAGGACGCCGACATCTCGCTGGACGATGACGGGGACTACTTTACCTGGACGCGTCAGGAGGCGGCTACCGTGCTCACGCCGGACGAGCTGCGCGTTGCTGAGGAGTATTACGACATCGGCGAGCTGGGCGATATGCACCACAATCCGCAGAAGAACGTGCTGTACCGCCGCTTTTCGGTGGCCGAGGTCGCGCAGCGGGTCGGCCGGAGCGAGGCGGAGGTCGAGCGGGACGTGCAATCGGCGAAGCATAAGCTCTACGCTGCGCGGCTGCAGCGGCCGACGCCTTTCATCGACCGCACTCTTTACACCGGCTGGAACGCTATGGCCATCAGCGCGTACCTCGATGCGGCCGGCGTGCTGGGACTTGAGGCTGCGAAGGATTTCGCGCTGCGCACGCTGGATCGCATCCTGCGTGAAGCGTGGAATCCGACAAGCGGTCTGCTGCACGTGATCGCCTATGCCGACCAGCCCGGCTCGGACCGGCCGGTTGCCGCGGTGCTGGACGATTACGCGCTGCTCATCCACGCCTGCGTAGACGCGTGGCAGGCAACGGGGGAGTTGCGCTACTACAAG
>DATGJK010000481.1:0-23393 GCA_035295245.1 Acidobacteriaceae bacterium | reverse complement strand
CCTGTTGGCTATTCCCTGCTCTTCACCAGCGGCCCCAGGCACGGCTGATGTAGTCGGTCATGGTCATCATGATCAGCACGATGAAGGTGAAGAAGCCCGACGCAACGGTCAGCATGGTGAGCCGCGAGCTGTATTTGACGTGCATGAAGAAGAGCACGACCAGCGTCATCTTGGTGCAGGCGATTGCGAGCGCCACCACGGCGTTGAAGTTTCCGAGATCCACATAGGAAACCGCTGTCGTGGTCGCGGTCAGGATCAGGAGCGCCGCGCCGATCACCAGGTAAACCATGGGCGAGACGATGTGCTCAGCGTGATGGGTGGGCTCGGAAGGATGCGACTGAAGTTCGTGCTGGATATCCATGATTCCTGATCCTCACTCTGCGATTACTGGCCGGGATTCCTGCTGCATGCTGCGTGCCGTCACTGATGTCGACTGATCAGGTACAGCAAGGGGAACAGGAAGATCCAGACAATATCGACGAAGTGCCAGTACAACCCGAAATTTTCTATAGGGGCCACATGCCCGGTGGTGTACGCGCCACCGGCTGCGCGGATCATCAGCAGCGTGAGCAGGGAAACTCCGATGATCATGTGGAGAGCGTGCATGCCGGTCATGGCGAAGTAGAGCGAGTAGTAGACCTGCGTCTTCTCGGCCATATCCAGCGGCAGCTTGTCGTCGGGATAGGCTTTGGTGCCGTGCAGGAACGACTCAGGACTGAAGTTCAGGCCGGGGACGTGGTGCTCCACCCACTCGTCGTGCCATTCGTAGGCCTTGATGCCGAGGAAGCCGCAGCCCAGGATGATGGTGAGAATGCCCCACATCACCAGGGAACGCTTCATGCGCGTCTCGGATGCGTGAACGCCCATGGCCATGGTGAAGCTGGAGATAATCAGCACGGTGGTGTTCGTTGTGCCAGCCCAGATGTGCAGGGTGTGGCTGCCCGCCACGAAAGCGGGGTAATACCAGTTGCGAAAAATCAGGTAGGCGCAGAACAGGCCGCCGAAGAACATGATCTCCGTCAGCAGGAAGAGCCACATGCCGAAAGTGGCGGCTTCCCGCTGCTGGGGAACGCTCGCGAAGTGGTGGCGCAGAAACGGCGGATGCTCCTCGCCGTGGCCGTGCGGGGTTTCTGCGGTCTGCGCGGCAAGTGTCTGGCTATCCAACGGTCGTTACCTCGCTCCCTCGAGTGCTTTCCAGCCACTCATAATCATAGGCTTCGTGTGTGACGATCGGTGTTTCGGCGAAGTTCTCGGTGAGCGGCGGCGACTGGATCTGCCATTCCAGTCCGGTGGCCTGCCACGGGTTCGGTCCGGCGATCTTGCCGTACTTCAGCGACCAGGTGAGATAGAGCAGCGGCAGCAGATAGCCGACGCCCAGCACGCTGGCTCCGGCGCTGGAGAAGACGTTCAGCACCTGGAACTCCGGCGGGTAAGCCGCATAACGCCGCGGCATGCCGAGGTAGCCGAGGATGAATTGCGGGAAGAACGTCAGGATGAAGCCGACAAAGGTGATGACTGCGGCCAGTTTCGAAATCGACTCGGGATACATGCGGCCGGTCATCTTGGGCCACCAGAAGTGCACGCCGGCCAGGTAGGCCATCAGCATGCCGCCCACCATGACGAAATGGAAGTGGGCCACGATGAAGTAGGTCTCGGTCAGGTGGATATCCATGCCCAGCGTTCCGAGGAAGACGCCGGTGAGGCCGCCGATGGTGAAGAGGCCAAGGAATCCGAAGGCGTAGAGCATCGGGGTCTCAAAGGTAATCGAGCCCTTGTAGAGCGTGGCCGACCAGTTGAAGACCTTGATAGCCGAGGGCACAGCTACCAGCATGGTCAGCAGCGAGAAGACCAGGGCCGAGTAGTTGGAGATGCCCATCACAAACATGTGATGCGCCCAGACAAAAAATCCGAAGACTGCGATGGCCACAGAGGAGAAGGCGACGGCGGTGTATCCGAAGACCCGCTTGCGCGAGAAGGTGCTGATGACCTCAGAGATGACGCCCATGCCGGGCAGAATCATGATGTACACGGCCGGATGGGAATAGAACCAGAAGAGGTGCTGGAAGAGCAGCGGATCGCCGCCCTTGGCCGGGTCGAAGACTCCGATGCCGATGGTCCGCTCGAGGACGATGAGCACCAGGGTGATGGCCAGCACCGGTGTGCCGAGCACCATCAGGATGGAAGCCGCGTAGTGCGACCAGCAGAACAGCGGGAGACGGAACCAGGTCATTCCGGGCGCGCGCATGCGGTGAATGGTGACGATGAAGTTGAGGCCGGTGAAGATGGAGCTGAATCCGGCGATGAACACGGCCAGGCCGGCGGTGATGACGTGGGTGTTGAGGTAGTGCGTGCTGAGCGGGGTGGTGAAGGTCCAGCCGGTGTCAACGCCGCCGAAGATGAGGCAGCTGATCATCATGATGCCGGCGGCAACGTACAGATACCAGCTGAGCAGATTGATCTTGGGGAACGCCAGGTCTTTGGCGCCGACCATGATGGGGATGCAGAAGTTGCCGACTGTGGCCGGAACCGAGGGGACGAGGAAGAAGAAGACCATGATGATGCCGTGCGCCGTGAACACCTTGTTGTAGGTGTCGGGGGCCAGCAGATCGCTGACCGGGGTCAGCAGCTCCATGCGGATGAGGCCGGCCATGGCCCCGCCGATGAAGAAGAAGAAGGTGATCGAGATCAGGTAGAGCATGGCGATCCGTTTGTGATCGCCCGTCAGCAGCCAGCTCATGAGCCCGTATTCCTTATTGAGATACGAGACCCGTGGGAGAGTGGCCGTGGACTGATCCGGCAAGGTAACGATAGTGCTCATGGTTTCACCGCCCCTGGCGCCAGGGCGGGAGCCGAGGTTCCCGCCGGCGTCGTGCCCGTTTGCACGGGCTGTGCAGAACTGTTGTCGATGGTTTGCTGGATGCGGTACTGCGAGTCCAGACGCTTGATGTATTCCACCAGGTCGATCAGGCCTTCTTCGCTGACCTGGCCCTGGTAGGTTGGCATGATGGGCGCGAATCCGGCCACCTCGTGCATGGTCGGGTTGAGGATGGTGTCGCGCAGGAAGGCGTCGTCGACCGTGACGAACTGCCCGTTCTTGAGCTGCAGATGGGCGCCGTAGATATTGGCGAGATTCGGACCGTGCGCATTGGGCGTGTCGTTATGGCAGGTGTTGCAGCCGAGGCTGGCAAACAGGCGCTCGCCGTTCTGCGCCAGCGAGGTGCCGCTGGTGGAGTTGGACGCCCAGGCCTGGTAGTCTTCCGGGGTCATGGCGACGATCTGGCCGATCATCTGCGAGTGCAGCGTGCCGCAGTACTGCGTGCAGAACAGGTGGTAGGTACCCACCTTGGTGGCCTCGAACCACACGGTGTTGTAACGGCCGGGAATCACCTCGCGCTTCACGCGGAAGGCGGGGATCGAGAAGCTGTGGAAGACGTCCTGAGAAATCAGCGTGAGCTGGATGGGCTGATTGATGGGAACGTGCAGCGCATTGATCTCGTGCTGGCCGCCCGGATGCTCCGCCTTCCACATCCACTGCTTGCCGACAACATAGATGTTCATGGCGTTCGGCGGCGGGCTGTAGATGCGGAAGTACAGCAGCGCGCCCCAGACGAAGCAAATCATGAAGAGGATGAGCGGAATGATGGTCCAGGTGGCCTCCAGCAGCGTGGAGCCCTCAATGGGCGTGGCTACCGGACTGCGCTCCCTGCGGTAGCGGATTGAGAAGGTGACGACGATGAGGGCGACGGCGATCAGTCCGACGACGGAGATCAGGATCAGGAAAAAGTACAGCGCGTCCGCGTACGGCGCGATGCTCGACGCCTCCGGCGGGAAGATCGCGAAGTTCGTAAGCCACTTGATCAGAAAGTTCCAAAGTACCGGACTGATGAAATGCATCGTCGCCCTTTATCCCAATCTCGTTCCGAGTTTCGTTCCGTTCACCAGAGTCGATCGTTGCGCGCGCGCCTCGCGGATGTCGCGCCGGAAACTGATCAGCAGAAAACTGCCCAGGCAAAGCACCGTCAGCAGGCCGCCAGCCTGAATGATCCGCACGTAGAGCAGCGTGTGGTGATTCATCGCCGGATCGTAGCGGAAGCAGTAGGTGAGCAGGTTGTCGACCAGCGAGCCGATGCTGCCGTGGGAAGCATCGACCAGGCCCAGCTGAATGTCCTTCGCGGAAAATTCCACGCCCAGGTAGTACTGCGCCAGCCGTCCCTGCGGCGTAACCAGTTCCACGGCGCTGGCGTGCGCGTACTGCGTGGAGACACCGTCAGGCCCTTTCATGGGCACATAGCCAAATCCCACCGTTGTCGCCAGAGCGCGAATCGCAGGCTCCTGGCCGGTGAGGAAATGCCAGCCGTTCTCGGTGCCGGGACGTCCGTAGCGCTTCACATAGAAGGCCTTCTCACGGGCCGCGATCTGCGGCGTCTCGGTGGGGTCGATGCTGACGAAGACCACATCGAAGTCGCGACCGGCATTGAACTTCACGGCTTCCAGCGCGCCCACCAACCCGTCGATCTCCTCCGGGCACAGGATCTTGCACTGGTAATAGACCAGCGAGAGGATCACCGGGCGCTTGCCGAAGTAATCGCCCAGATGGACCGTCTTTCCGGTCTCGTCGGTGAATTCGAGATTCAGCGCAAGCGGCGTGTTGAGTTTCTGCTGGATGTTGATCTTCTTCAGAATGAGCGGCTGCTGATCCGCGGGAGTTCCGGGCTTCTGCAACCCGAACCACTGACTCTGCGCCTGCGCAGCGGGCAGCGCGAGCGCCAGTCCGAGCAGGACCAGACCCGCTCTGTTTGCCGCTTGTCTTGCCCGAATTGTGAAGCTGCTCCTCATCCCTGTTGTTCCCTGAGCCCTGTTACTTGTTATTCGCCTTCGACGAGGCCTGCTCGCCCGGCTGCATGGTTTCGCCGTGAAGTTCCTGCTCGAAGGCGGTGGGCGCATAGCCGTCGGTCAGCGGCATCTGCACGGTCGGGCGGCTGTCGCCCAGCATGGCCGCCTGTTCCTGTTGCTGCGGAGCGACGGGCAGCCCCTTCTGCGCGATGATCTCCATGGCGCGTTCGATGGGGATGCGCACGGTGCCCTTGCCGCGGTCGATCCAGCTGTAGTTGTCGAGCAGCAGATTCTCGCGGTCGTGCAGGTCGGCCAGGTCCTGATTGCCGTCGTCGGTCTCCAGGCGCGGCGTCGGGAACTGCCGCGTCAGGCTGGCCAGCTGTTCCTGCTGCAGCTGCGGACTGGACTGGATCGCTTTGCGCGGCGCGATCTGGTTGGCGACGCGCCACTTGTTGATCGGGCCGTCCGCGCGATCCAGGCCGTTGTTGATCACCTTGCCCATGCCGTAGCAGAAGAAGAAGAACACCACGACGGAGAAGAACAGAGCGAAGATGAACCACCCGATGCCGCCGACGTTGGCATCGGTGACCTCAAAGCCTTCGCGGACCGAGGGGTCGCCCTGATGCGCCTTCGGATCGTAACGGGGCGGGTTGTGCGGATCAGGCGTGGGCATGCTCTAACTCCAGGATCTCCGCCAGATGCGGATCGTTGGTGGCCACCAGCGGGCGGCTCATCAGTTGCTGGAAGTAGTACACCAGCCAAAAGCTGAACAGGGCGGCCGGCATCGCGGCGTATTCCAGAATTCCCCAGCTAAAGTGCAGATTGCGGGCAGCGTCCCGGAACGAAGGCTCGATCAGCCAGAACATATCCCAGAAGCCGGCGAAGATCATGATGCAGCAGGTGATCGCCAGCTTTCTGTTGATCCGTTTCAGATCGCGCGAGAGCAGCAGACTGAAGGGAATCAGCCAGTGGAAGATCACGTCCAGGGTGGCGATCACGCCCCAGTTGCCGCGAATGCGGTCCAGATACCAGGGAATCTCTTCGGGCGAATTCCCCGACCAGATAATCAGGAACGAGGCGAAGGCGAAATAGATATTCAGCATGACCAGCGCGAAGCACAGCTTGCCGATGTCATGCTGCTCGACGATGCGGAAGGTGCTCCTGATGGGCTCGACGCCCCGCAGCGCGATCAGCGTCAGCAAAGCCAGCGGCAGAACGTAGAAGGCCTGGCCGACCAGGTACTGGAAGCCATAAATGGTGGAGTACCAGGTGGGGTCGATCGACATGACCCAGTAAATGACCAGAAGAAAGAGCAGCGCGGAGTAGAGCACCACGCCGAAGCCGCTCAGGTTCTCGAATTTGGTGCGCCAGTAGCCGACGTTGGGCAGCGGATCGGCGTCGCGCCGCAACGACCACGCATTCAGCTTGATGACGTAGAACGCCAGGATCGCAAAGCAGACCAGGGAGACGATCCAGTAGTTCCTCGCGTTCAGCATGCCGCCCTTCCAGTGGATGGCGTGCGCCATGTCCGCCGAGATCACGCCCTGCTTGTACGCATCGGCCCAGTTGTTCGCGTACTGGGCCCAGGGATAGAGGTGGCCCTGCGTGGCGCCGAAAAAGGCGACCGGCAGGAACATGAGGATCACCAGCGGCCAGGTGCGGGTCATCGCTTCCAGCGGACGGCGGACAATCAGTCCCCATTTGCCGCCTGAGAGATACTGCACTTCCAGCAGCGCCATGCCGCCGAAGCAGAAGCCGAAGCACATCACAAAACCGTCGAGCCAGCCGCGCAGCAGGTGTGCCCAGCCGAGCTGATCCTGCGCCTGTCCCAGGAAGGCGAAGATGACCGCGAGGGCCGAGCACACCAGGCCGACGATCAGCGCCCGCGAGCGCCAAACGGCGACAAACGGGGGCGCGTTGCGCTGCGCAGTCAGTCCGTTGCTGAAAGATTCATTCCCCACGTTATTGCGCTCCTGATGGCCGGGCCGGCATCTTCTTTACCCCGCCCTCGGTCGTCTGCATGTTGGGCACCCGCGGCGCAGAGGGCGCATTGGCGCTTTTCCCAGGCGCCCCCGCAATAATCTCCGTCTCGGGTGTGGCGCTGACCGCCGTTGCCGGCATCGGCCAGGGCCCCGCGTACTCGGCCGGATAACCGTCCCGCACCGCAATGTCCTTCAGGTTCTCCACCTGCGTGCCGGCCGGAACGTCGGCAGCGGTGGCGGCCTGGCTCAACTGCAGCGCGCGGATGTACGCCGCGATCGCCCAGCGGTCTTCGGGGGTCACCTGTGCCTTGTAGTCCGGCATGGCGCCATAGCCGTTGGTCATCACGTAGAAGTAGTGACTCAGCGGCTCGCCCATGCGTTTCGCGTCATGCAGATTGCCGGCCGGCTTGTAGCCGCGCTGCACGATCATGCCCGCGCCGTTGCCCACGCGGGAGTGGCAGGGAGAGCAGTAGACGTTAAAGCGCTCCTGGCCGCGCGCCAGCACCTGCATGGTGACGGGGAACGGCATCATGTTGGCTTCTTTGCCGTTCATCAGGCCGGTATAGAAATAATCGGCTTCGTAAAGCTGGCCCCGGGCGACCGTGTGCTCCACCTGCGGCCGCACCGAGCGCCCGTCGGCGAACATGGTCGTTCCGCGCTGCGGAAACATCCGCGGCTGATCCTGCATGTCCTGGCGGCAACCGGCGACGAGCGCCAGCAAACCCAGCGCGCCGGCCAGGTGCGCAGCCCGCCGCAGCATCCTGTTTCCCTGTTGGCTGTTCCCTGCGGCTTTAATACTCCACCTCCACCACCGAAAGCGGTGCCTGCGCTTCCAGGAAGCTGCGCGTTTCGCCTGCGTCGAATCGAGGATCCGTCGATTCCAGGCAGAGGAAAAACTTGTCCGTGGTCGCCCCATTGCGGAAGTTGGGCGCGTTGAAGACGGGGTGATACAGCTTGGGCAGTCCGCACAGCGCCAGCATGCCGAAGGCGGCCGACAAGCCCGACCACAGAATGGTCCACTCGTAGGCGGGAACGACAAAGGCCGGCCATGAATAGTAGGGGCGTCCCGCGATGTTCAGAGGAAAGGCCCAGACCGAAATCCATGTCTCCAGCGAGAACATCGCCACCAGGCCCATCAGGCCTCCCAGCAAGCAGACCAGCGAAACCTCGTCGCGATGGAAGCCGATCGCCTCCGCTGCTTCTTCCACCGGATAGGGCGTGTAGCAATCCATGCGCCTGTAGCCCGCGCCGTAGGCGGCTTTGGCGGCATGCACCAGATCGGTGGGCGATTCGAATTCGGCCATGAGGCCGTACAGTCCTTCAGGTAAAGGCATTAGTCACCTGCCTCCGGAAGCGGCTCGCGTTTCTCTCTGACTTTGGCCTGCGGCAGCATCAGCCGAAGCTCCGACATCGGGATCATGGGCAGCAGGCGGACGAACAGGAAGAACAGGAACGTAAACAGTCCCAGGGTTCCGAGAAACGTGGCGTAATCCCACTTGGTGGCGCGATACGTTCCCCATGACGACGGCAGGTAGTCGCGCGTCAGGCTGGTCACGACGATCACGAAGCGCTCGAACCACATGCCGGTGTTCACGATCAGCGACATCAGGAACATCAGGCCCACGTTGACGCGGAAGCGGCGCAGCCAGAGCAGCTGCGGCAATGCGATGTTGCAGGTGATCAGAGTCCAGTACGACCACCCCATCGGACCGAACATGCGGTTCCACATCATGAAGTATTCCCAGTGGCTGGCCGAGTACCAGGCCATGAACACTTCGGTGGAGTAGCCATAGGCCACGATCAGACCGGTCGCCAGCATGACCTTGCCCATGTTGTCGATATGGCGGATCGTGATCAGGTCTTCAAGGTGGTAAAACCTGCGGATCGGAATCGCCAGCGTGAGCACCATGGCGAAACCGGAGTAAATCGCACCGGCAACGAAATAGGGCGGGAAGATGGTGGTGTGCCAGCCGGGCAGCAGCGCCACGGAGAAATCGAGGGAGATGACGGAGTGCACGGAGAGCACCAGGGGCGTGGCCAAACCGGCCAGCAGCAGCGAAGCCGTCTCATAGCGAACCCAGTGGCGGACCGAGCCGCGCCAGCCCATGGCCAGCATGCCGTATGCGAACTGCGCGAATTTCGAATCCGCCCGGTCGCGCAGCGTTCCCAGGTCGGGGATCATGCCGATGTACCAGAACACCACCGAGATGGTCGCGTAGGTCGAAACCGCGAAGACGTCCCACAGCAGCGGCGAGCGGAACTGCGGCCAGTAGTTCATTGAGTTCGGATAGGGGAAGAGCCAGTACCCGAGCCACGGGCGGCCCACGTGAATCAGCGGAAACATGCCGGCGCAGACCACCGCAAAGATGGTCATCGCTTCGGCGAAGCGGTTGATGGAGTTCCGCCATCCCTGCTTGAAGAGCAGCAAAATCGCGGAGATCAGCGTTCCGGCGTGGCCGATGCCGATCCACCAGACGAAGTTAATGATCGCAAAGCCCCATGCCACCGGGATCGTGATCGCCCAGATGCCCACGCCTTTCAGGAACAGCCAGGTGAGCGCGACCAGCAGAATGCCCACCACGCCGCCGGCCAGCGCAAAGCCGAACCACCAGCCCAGCGGAGTATGGCTGGTCAGTACGATTCGGGATACTTCTTCGGTGACCGACTTGAACGTATGTCCCGGCGCGATGACCCGGAGCTCTTCTGTCACCGGGTCGACCATCGGATTGTTGACGGGTGCGTCTTTCGTCGCCATCGTCTGTTTGCCTTCGCCTCAGATTCCCTGTCGCTAACTCGCTGACTTGCCGGCCGGCTAGCTCTCGTACTCGCCCAGCGCCTTCGCCAGATCGTCGTTGATGTTCAGCACGCCGGCCACGTACGTGGTCCGCGGGCGCGTATTGATGTCGGCCAGCACACCATAGGAGCGGCTGTCTGTCTTGATCTTTGCCACCTGGCTGTTGCGGTCGTTGATGTTGCCGAAGACGATCGCATCGGTCGGGCAGGCCTGCTGGCAGGCTGTGCGAATTTCACCGTCGCGAATGTCGCGGTCTTCCTTGTCGGCGCGAATCTTCACTTCCTGGATGCGCTGCACGCAGTAGCTGCACTTCTCCATCACGCCGCGGCTGCGCACGCTGACATCGGGGTTGCGCATCAGCTTCAGGCTCTCGGTTTCGTAATCGGAGTAGAGGAGGAAGTTGAACCGCCGCACTTTGTAGGGGCAGTTGTTGGAGCAGTAGCGCGTGCCCACGCAGCGGTTGTAGATCATCATGTTCAGACCTTCGGGCGAGTGCACGGTCGCACCGACCGGGCACACCTGCTCGCAGGGCGCGTTCTCGCAGTGGTGGCAGGTCATGGGCTGGAAGTGCGCCCGCGGCGCCGCCAGGTCGCCCTCGTAGTAGGTGTCGATGCGAATCCACTGCATGATGCGGCCGATCTTGGCCTGCAGTCGCCCAACCACGGGAATATTGTTTTCCGCGTAGCAGGCCGCCACGCAGGCATTGCAGCCCACGCAGGAGTTCAGATCGATGGACATGCCCCACGCATTCTTGTCGTAGCGATAGGAGGGGAACATGCTCTCGTTCGGCTCCGGCACGATGCGGCCTTCGCCCTCGTGCGCGAAATCCTTGTCGGCCTTGTACTCGGTCAGCGTGGTGTAGCGAATGATGCCGCGGTCCAGGGCCTCATTGCCTTCGAGAGAGTGGGTGCCGCTGCCGTCGCCGCCGGCGGAGACGGCCCGCTGATCGATATGGTGGCTCTTGGCGATGCCGAGGTCGTAGATCTCGCCGGTCTTGCGAACGTCCGCGCCGGTGAGCAGCCACGGCGAGCCGGACTGCTGCAGGAAGTAGGCGTTGTAGCCGATGCCGCCGGCCACGCGTCCAACGCGGCGGCCCTGGCCGAGGGTCACGACGATCACATCGTCGGCCTGGCCGGGCACAGCCATTGCTCCGGCGATGATCTTCTTGCCGCCCCAGGAAATTTCCACCGCATCGTCTTCGGCCAGCTTGAACTTCTCGAGCGTGGCAAAGCTCATCTGCGCGGCGTTGTCCCACGTCAGGTTGGTGATGGGACGCGGAATCTCCTGCATCCAGCCAACGTTGGCGTAGCGGCCGTCGTAGAGATTCAGGTCAGGACGGAACAACACCTCGACCTGATCGCCAGGCTGCCCGTTCGAGAACTGCGCCGTTGTCTGCGTTGTAGCCTGCCCCGCAGCTCCGCCCTTCGGCGTCACGTTCTTGGGCTGGAAGGCCGTGTCGGCGATCCACCCGTCGTGCAGCGCCTTGCGCCAGTTGAATTCGAAATCGCCTTTGGAAAGCTGCTGCTTCCAGGTGCCGCGCACCGCGTCATACGGCGAGACATCGGGATTGTCCAGCATCGACTGGAGGATCTCGTGCTCCGAGTGACCGCCGTACAGCGGATCGATCATCGGCTGCACGATGCTGACCGTACCGTCGTAGGCCCGCGCATCGGACCACTTCTCCAGGTAGTGCTGGTTGTTGATGTGCCAGTGCGCGATCAGCCCGGTTTCGTCCTGATGCGAGCCGAGGTGCACGACCGTGCCCACCTTGCTCATCGCGTCTTCGAAATCGAGGTCCACCGGGGTTGCGTAGACGGGGTTGGCGTTGAGAATGACCAGCCAGTCCACTTTGCCGCCGCGCATATCGGCGACCAGCGACTTGAGATCGTCGAGCTGAATCGACGGGATGGGGTTGACAGGATCGGTGTAGACCACCGTCTTGCCCACATTGCCCAGCGCCTGATTGATGGCGAAGGCCGCCAGATGCACGGCGGGGGGCGCGTATTCGCCCGGAATGACCACGCTGCGGCCCGCGCTTGCTTTCAGGTCGGCGGCCACACCCTGCAGATAGGTCGTCACGTGCTGCTGCCAGGAGGAGCCCGGCTGCGATCCGCCTGCGCCCACCGCGCCGGCCAGAGCCTGCGCGAACAGCGGTACCTCGCTGGGCTTCAGGGCCAGCCGATGTTCGGCCTTGAACCCGGTGGTGGTGGTCCCGCTTTCGACCACGTAGAGCCGGTTCATGTTTTGCGAGGCCGGAAGCTTGCGCTTGTTGGCGTAATCGCGAGAAAGCTTGTGGAAGCCGGGGAACTGCGCGCCGCCCAGGAAATCCGCATCCAGCGAGACGATGACGTCCGCCCCGTCGAGCCGGTATTGCGCATCGACGTAGTCGCCGAAGGCCTGCTTCGCCGCGGCGTAGTGGTAGTCGCGGTTCACCGGGTCGTACTGGATGAGCCGGGCCTTCGGATAATTTTTCTGCGCCTGCTGCCACTGCGCGGCCAGCGTTGGCGACGTCACGGTCGTGCTCAGGAAACAGAGGCCTTCTCCGCCGGAGGCCTTCTTGTCCGCGAGCATGCCGCGAAACGCCGCCAGAAACGCCGGCCACGGGCGCTGGTCGCCGCGATAGGTAATGTGCTGTGAGCGGTCGGGATCGTACAGGTCGAGCAGGGTCGCCTGGGTGATCGGATCCGATCCGCCGCGAATGCAGGGGTGCTCCGGGTTGCCGTCGACCTTGATGGGCCGGTAGGCGTCGCTCTTGATCAGCACCGGCACGCCGCCAGTGGTGAACGGAAACACCGACGCGAAGTACACCGGTTTGCCGAGGATCAGATCCTCCGGCGCCTGCACGTAGGGGTGGATCTCCTCGTCAGGCTGCTTGGTGCATCCGGCGAGCCCGGCCAGCGCCATGGAAGCGCCCATCACTTTCAGGAAATTGCGGCGCGAAACCGGATCGATCCACTCGGAAGCCTGCGACGGGAATTCCTTCTCGACGGCCTCGCGGAACTCCGGCGTGTCGGCGAGTTCGTCGATGGAGCGCCAGAATCGTTTGCCGGTCTGGCCGGCCAGCTTCGCGCGGACCTCCGCCAGAGTCGGCTTCTTCGTCTCGATCTGCACCAGGTTTGCTGCCGGCTGGCCGCTGGCTGCTGACTGCTCGTTTCTGTTCATCGGTGACAAACCTCGCAGCTGGTCAGCTCACGCGGATTGCGGATCTTGTAGTGGTCCGCCAGGAAATTCCCGAGCGCCTGCTGATCGGTGAATCGCGTGTAGTGCAGCCCGGCGGGAAGCTGCGTGGGCGTCGGATTCTCGCTGCCGATCTGCGTTCCCGGCACCTGCGCGTTCACGCCTTTGAGCGGCGGATCGAGCGAGGCCATCTCCTCGCCTCCGCCCGGGGCCCGCGTTGTGCAGGTCACGCCCTCGGCGGTCGGAGTTCCCTTGCCCACGTCCTGCGCGGCGCACCATACCGGATTCAGCTCCGAGGCGGGCTT
This sequence comes from Acidobacteriaceae bacterium, assembly GCA_035295245.1. Classification (GTDB taxonomy): domain Bacteria; phylum Acidobacteriota; class Terriglobia; order Terriglobales; family Acidobacteriaceae; genus Palsa-343. The sequence goes on along the minus strand of DATGJK010000481.1, from coordinate 10,302 downwards.
CCACGCCATGTTGTAGATCTCGCTGGTGGGGCGCAGGTTCTTCTCCGGATCGCGATGACAGTTGAGGCACCACTCCATCTGCAGCGAGTTCTGCATGTACATGATGGGCATCTCGTCCACGCGCCCGTGACAGGATGAGCAGCCGATGCCCTTATTGACGTGAATTTCATGATTAAAGAAGACGTAGTCCGGCAGGTCGTGCACGCGCATCCAGGGAAGGGACTGGCCGGTCGCCCAGCTCTCCCGCACCGGCTCGAGCAACTGCGCGTCGGTCCAGATCTGGGCATGGCAGTTCATGCAGGTCTTGGTGGGAGGGATGCCCGCGTAGCTCGACTTCTCTACCGTGGTGTGGCAGTACTGGCACTGCAGACCCAGACCTTCCACGTGGTGCTTGTGGCTGAACGGCACCGGCTGGTCGGCTCGCTGTCCCTGGCGCGTCACCCAGGGCGACCGCTGCAGTGCATCGAGGGTCAGGCCGAGGGCGATGACGATCAGTCCCGTCAAAATCAGGGTCATTCGGGCCAGCGCGTTCGAGCTGCGATCAAAAATCTGCGGCATGAATGCGTCCTGCTACTCCTGGTAAATCGCTGCGAGTGGGTGACCTGAGCGCTCCCGGGGTTTGCACCTGCCCGCCGCAGAAGGCACACAGCGGACGAGCCTCAAACGGCGTACAAAGGGGTATTCCCGAAATTGCCATGTTGTTTTTCAGGAGGACGAAACTCCGAGCGTCGGAACGAGTCCCGCACCTGGCCGTTGTCAAAATGTGTTGTGGATCACATCCGACTGTGATCTGCATCACAACTTCTTTTGCAAACAGTCAATATAGCGGCTGCGAGCGGTCGCGTGCAACTCAGGTGGCCGCACCCGGAAATTTTTTCGCTGCCCCGGCGCGGTTCTGTCCGGGTGCGCCGGATCGGTCGGCTTTGCACCGGCCTGGGGCAGTAACGCATGCGATGTGTAACTGACGAGGTGGCAATTCCGCCAGTGCAAGCGGCGGCATGGACGAGGACGAGGATCCTTTCCAAATCCGCCACTGCTCACTGACTTGCCAGTCGCTTCCTGGCACATCCTGTTCCCTGTACTCTGCATGCATGATCGATGGAAGACGCGCTGTTCGCTACGATGCCGACCTGGCCTGCCGGCAACTGGCTGAGGCTGATCCGAAGCTGGCCGACCTGATGCGCCGCGCCGGTCCTTTTACGCTGCGGCTCAAGAGCCAGCACTCGCCGTTCGAGGCGCTGCTGGAGTCGATCATTTATCAGCAGCTCCACGGCAAGGCGGCGGCGGCCATCCTGAAGCGGCTGCTCACCGCCTTTGGCGAGCTCCACCCCTCGCCCGAGCATCTGCTGCAGGCGCCGGATGACATGCTGCGCGCCTGCGGGCTCTCGGCGAGCAAGACGAAAGCTCTGCGCGATCTGGCTGCGAAGACGATCGACGGAACGGTGCCGACACTGACTGCTATCCGCCGCATGCCGGACGAGGAGATCGTGGAGCGGCTGACGGAGGTGCGCGGCATCGGCCAGTGGACGGTGGAGATGCTGCTCATCTTTCGCCTCGGGCGCCCGGACGTTTTCCCGGTCACGGATTACGGCGTGCGCAAGGGGTTCGCGCTGACATTCAACCGCCTGCCGAAGAACAAGCCGTTTGATGCCAGCATGCTGGCGAAGCCCGATGCGATGCAGCGGCGCGCGGAGAAGTGGCGTCCTTGGCGCTCTGTCGCCAGCTGGTACCTGTGGCGCGCCTGCGATTTGGCGGGGAAGAAGATGGTGCTGCCGGATTAGGACGGCCCGGGCCTCTTGCGAGGCCCGGGACCAGGTTCATCAGTCGGAATCCGAGTGCGCGTCGGAGTCCGCGTCGAACGGAGTCGTCAGCCAGGGCGCGGTCCAGACCGTTCCTGTGGCGGTCGCGCATGCGTGACCCATGCCCGGGCCGAAGGGGCAATGCCACCAGTTCTCGGTGGCGTCCACCGTACCGGTTTTCAGGTTCTCCACGCCTACTCCGCGGGAGAAGTTATTGAAGTGAACCGTGAGATTGCCGGTTACCGCGCTGAAGCCAACGTCAATCGCCTCGTTCTCAAACGTATTCTGCGAAATGGTTGTGCCGGTGATCGGGGCCACGCTGAAGACATTGATCCCGGTTGGGCCGGTCGTCGGCGCGCCGGGGTTGTCAGGACCGTTGCCGGAAAAGAAATTGCCGACAATGGCGTTGTCGTTCAGATTCACGGGCGGCGCGGTGGGAGGCGCGGCATGGTTGTGCATGGCCACTCCGGTCGCTCCGTTGTCGCGGATGACGTTGTTGATCACAACATTGCCGGTGTCCGTGTTGCCCGGCCCCGGCGCAAAGATTCCCACTCCGGCTCCGGGCGATTGCGTTCCGTTGCGGAGCGAGATGTTGCGGGAGATGGTGTTGTACCAAACGCCGTAGGGCAGGGTGGCTGTCGGGATGACCGCCTTGGCCGCGCCATGCGATGCCAGCGTGATTCCGCAGTCATAGACGTTGTCGTGAACAAAGTTCTCGCTGATCAGATTGTGGGCGTTGGGCCCGGTTTCGTCGGTGATCAGAATCCCGCCCGCATTGTGAGCCACTTCGTTGCGCAGGATCGTCGAATGATCCACGGCCATGAGGTGAATGCCCTCGCCGCAGTCGCCTTGCTCATTCGTCTCGAAGGTCGTGGGGAGCCCCGGGCAGGTTCCGTTGGCGCCGTCCAGCGACTGGTCGTTTTCGGTGACTTCGTTCCCTTCCAGGGTCGCATCGGTCACGTTCGACAACAGGATTCCTTCAAAATTTGCATGCCGGACTTTCAATCCGGAAATGACCACGCCGGCGACGCCCGGCTTGGGCGCCGCGCTCATGCCGTTGACCCAGATTCCGTGCGGCAAGTTCATCGCATCAATCACCGGATGCGCACCCGGCGCTGCCACCAGCGAGAGCGTTTTTGTGATCGTGACCTCTTCGTAGTACGTCCCTTCCTGCACCTGGACGATGTCGCCGGCCGAGGCGGCGGCAACCGCCGCGCCGATAGTCTTGTAGCAACCGCCGGTTCCATTCGGGTTGACACACAGAGTTTTTGCAGCACATGTCATGCTGCACGATGCTGCCAGCCCGACGGCGGCAGCAAAGAGCCGATAGCCCTTCATTGAGGAAACCTCCAGTGGATTCTTGCGCACCCTGAGGGGAGGGAGAATGCCAGATCAAACAGTCTGAGGAAGCATCGCAGGGCGAGTGAGGCACAATCGTACGCCGGCGCGCAGCATCCGTCCAATGCAGCAGCGGAGCCGATCAAAACGCCTGTTCATATTGCAGAACCGGGCTCCTGGCGGAGACCTCTATGGAGCGAGCGCCCTTGCGGCATCGATCCACAGAGCGTTGCTCCAGTCTTCTCGTGGATCGGCAGCCGCCCGGGCAAAGGTCCAGAGCCGCAGGCGCTCCGCATCGACTTCGGCTATCGTTCGGGTGTTTTGCGGCAGTGGGTCAGCAGTTGCTGAGGAACGATCACCGGTCCGCCGCCAGCCAGACGGCAACGCCGCCCAGCAGCGCCAGCGTTCCGAGCACCAGCATCGCCAGCAGGCTCGCGCCGTGAATCCACGCCAGCCAGTCCAGGCCGGCGACTTGCCGCTGCACACCGGTCCACCAAGCCATCCACTGGGCTCCGTGGCGCGCCTGCCAGGCGAAAATCGCGGCGATTGCCACCAGATTCAGCGCCAGCGCAAAGACATGCGCGCTCGCCAGTGGACGGCTCACGCGCTCCATGGCCGCATTGCGCCGCCGCAGCTGCGCTCGCCACCACAGGAGCCCTGGATGGGGCAATGGCGCTGCGCCGGAGTCTGTCCGCGCCTGCTGGAACGCCGTGGTGAGCAGGGCCGTTTCGCGGCACTGCCGGCAGGCGTCGACGTGCGCGCGCAGCTCCGGCTCGCAGCCCAGGGGCCAGCGTCCGCTGCGAACAGCCTCCGCAATATCGTGCTCTCGCGCACACGCCCGGAGCATCATGCTTCCCTCTTTTCCAGGAGCCGCACCATTCTGCGGCGCGCGCGGAACAGCAGCAGCCGGATGCTCGCCGTCGCCAGGCCGGTGATCGATGCGATTTCGGCGTGCGAGTAGCCCTCGGCGTGCGCCAGCCACAGCAGCTGCCGTTCCCGCGGACGGAGCCGCGCCAGCGCGGGCCCCAGCATGGCCAGCGCCTCGGCGCCCGTTGTCGCGTCCAGCGCCGTAAACATGCATTCCGGCACATCTTCCAGCGCCGTCGTTGCCGGACGCCGCCAGTGATCGCGCATGAGGTTCGTCGCGATGCGGAAGAGGTAGCGCCGCGCGTCGGTTTCGCCCTCGGTGCGCGGCGACGAGGCCAGGAAGCGCAGATAAGCCTCCTGCATCAGATCGTCGGCCAGCGCCGCATCTCCGGAGACCCGCGCCAGATACGCCCGCAGCGGCCGCGCCGACCGCTCATAGAATCCCGCAAAGGCATCGCTGTCCATCGCCGGCTCGGCGGCGCGCAGGTCACCGGCCAGTTGCGCTTTTGCGATAGCGTATTCGGCCTGGGTCATCCTGCGCTCCTGATCCGCTTTCTCACGCACGCTCGCCGGCGTCCGCCTTCGGCATCAGCCCCAGCCGGCTCGCCAGCGCCCAGCTGATCCCCGCAGCCAGCATAAGCCCGATTCCCGGCATCAGCGCGAGGATGCCGAATACCAGCAGGGGAACGTCACCGTCTGGAATGTAATGGCGGATGGACAGCAGGCCGACGCCCAGCAGCGTGAGAACGACGCCAATCTGCAGCGGCGTCAGCACTCGTGCAACGATGCTCGGCACCTGGGGGCCCTTTTGCGGATCGACGGCAATCGGCGCCGCTTCGAGGAAACGCCGTCCGGCATCCGTGCCCATATAAGCAGCCAGTTCCTGGCTGCTGCTGAAGCGGTCGATGAGCTTCGCGTGCACTTCCGACTGCAGCTTCAGCATTCGGTTCCAGCGGCGATTCTCAAGCAGCGTCCGGATAAGCCACAGAAAGGCCGCGATCAGGGAGAGGCCCATAATGCCTGGACCGATGTCCTGGTCAAAAATTCGCTCGCCGGCCCCTTGGTTGCGTCCTCCCCGCCCGACCACATCGGGCCACACCGTCCGCTCCAGCGCCTCTGATCGGTTCCCGTGGCTATCGGTCAGCTGGGAGAAGAGGTAATAGGTGGGATCGCGCGCGACTTCCGGATGCGCGGCGAGAAACCTGGCCAGATCCGGGTTATTGCGCTCCACGTATTCCTGATCGGAAAGCAGCGACGGATCGCGGGCGACCACCATCGTTAGGGTTGGACTCGTCCGCAGCATCTGCATCAGCTGGTCCTGCAATTCGGAGGCATTTGCCTCCGAGGGCTCAGCCGGAGCGGCAGGCGCGGCCGGAACTGCCGCGCGCGGAGGCACCGGCCGCCGAGGCGGCGTCTGCTGCGCCTGGATGAAGGCGCCTCCCGCCAGCGCCATGGCGAATCCCGCTGCCACTATCCCCCTCCACATTTGCGCTCGTATACGCATCCCTCGCGCCTCCCGTTCCTCTGCTGGTTACAACGGATGAGGAGGGATTTGGTTAACAACCGGGTGCGCGGGGGTCGCGGGAATGCAAAGAGCGCGGGCGATAATGACGGCCATGGAGACTACGCAACGCGACCTGCTGATCGTCGTCGATGTGCAGAACGACTTCTGCCCGGGCGGCGCGCTGACCGTTCCCGAAGGAGACGCTGTGATCCCGGTGGTGCATCGCATCGCGCCGCGGTTCCAGCACATCGTGCTCACGCAGGACTGGCACCCGCAGAGGCACATTTCCTTCGCGTCGAGTCATCCGGGCTGGAAGGCGGGAGATGTGATCCAAACCAGCGAGCAGCATCTCTGGCCCGATCACTGCGTGCAGGGCACTCGCGGAGCGGAACTGCATCCGGCGCTGCGCCTGCCGCAGGCCGAGCTGATCCTGCGCAAGGGGTTTCGAGTGGAGATGGATTCCTACTCAGCCTTTTTCGAGAACGACCACGCTACGCCGACAGGACTCGCCGGCTGGTGCCGCGAACGCGGCTTCGAACGGGCGTTCTTCGCCGGGCTCGCTTACGATTTTTGCGTTGGATTCTCCGCGCTCGACGCGCGCCGCTGCGGATTTGCGGCGACGGTGATCCGCGATGCCTGCAGAGCGATCGACGTCGGCGGCTCGGTCGCGGCGATGGATGCCGCCTTCGCCCGCGACGGAGTCTCCATTCTCAGCAGCGCGGATATTGGTTGAGGGGCTCGGCGGAAGATGGGATGCCCCATCCGTGTCGTTGGCGGAACGACAGGATGGGGTCTCGTCGCTGTTGCGTGTTGCCTGTTCTTACCGCAGGCCGCCACCGGCCCGCACCAGCTCGCCGGTGAGCCACTTCGCATCGTCGGAGGCGAGGAAGGTCGCCACCGACGCGATGTCATCCACCTGCCCGACGCGTCCAAGGGGCGTCTGCGCCACTACCCCCTTCTCGAAATCCGAGCCGATGAATCCCGCGGCGTGTGTACCTTCGGTTTCCACCACACCTGGATTGATGGAATTGACGCGAATCTTTCTTGCCGCCAGCTCTTTCGCCAGCACGCCGGTGATCGCGTCCACGGCGGCTTTTGTGGCGGTATAGACCGCGCTGTTCGGTGGAGTCAGGCTGCTCACCACGGAGCCGATGTTGATGATCGCGCCGCCTTCGCTCAGGTGCTTCGCCGCCGCCTGCGTGGTCAGCAGCAGTCCGAGCACGTTCACGCTGAAGATTTTGTTGTAGTGGTCCTCCGTAATGTCCTCCAGTGGCCTGAACTCGTAGACGCCCGAGTTGTTCACCAAAATGTCGAGGTGTCCGAAGCGGCGCACCGCTGCATCGATGAGGCCCTGCGCTTCGGCGGCTTTCGAAACATCCGCCCCCATGGCGACGGCCGTGCCGCCCGCCTTGGCGATTTCGGCGACGACGGCATCCGCGCCCGCCTTGCTGGACGCGTAATTCACCACCACGGACGCGCCTTCGGACGCCAGCGCTTTGGCGATGGCCGCGCCGATCCCTTTCGAGGCCCCCGTCACCACCGCAACTTTGCCTGTCAACTTCTTCATAAGCTTCCTCCTCGCTTCCGGTGACTTTGTCATCCGGCGCATGGGAGGTAGATGGAGGCGGGTCTGTGGAAGATTCATTTGTTCACGATTCCTGAACTATTGAACCATTCGCCGCCGGCCGTTAATCTGATGGAATATGCGGCCGCTGTTCCATCCCGCCATCGAAGATGTCACGGTGGAAGGAATCCTGTATGCGCTCTCCGATCCGGTTCGGGTGGCCATCTACGCCGGGATAGCGTCGCAGAAATGCACCTTGCCCTGCTCGAACTTCCTCACCGTCGCCGAGCAGGCGATCCCCAAATCCACGCTGTCGCAGCACTTCAAAATTCTGCGCGAGAACGGCCTGATCCACAGCGAGCGCCATGGAGTGGAGATGCTGAATCGAACGCGCTGCGAGGAGATCGAGCGCCGGTTTCCTGGGCTGCTCCGCGCGATCCTCAACGCGCACGCGATTCAGTCGAAGCAGAAGCCCGGGAAAGCATCGCCCCTGCGCTCGGCACGACGCACTGCAAGATAAAGTTGCAGCCTATCCGGAAGTGTGGCAGCAAAGGCCGATGCGGATTATCGTTTGGATCTTCCCGGCAGCAGACAGGAAGCGCCCCTCGGGACCAGTGCCCGGTCGAAGGTCACGAGGACGCCCTCCGCCGCCTGGGCGACTGCCAGCAGCCACGCATCGGCCCAGAGTTTGGGCGATGCCGTCCGCCCTGCAGCCTTCTCGCGGAAACGGCGCTCCACATCCGGCGGCTCCGAGACGAACAGCACGCGATCGTCGTCGAAGATCCGGTCGTAAACGCGCCACGCCTCATTCATCGTGAGAGGTTTGCCGTCCATCACGGCAGGCGTCGTCATCAGCCGAAGAAAGCCCAGTTGCGTCAGCCGGCAGAACGCGATGGCACCGCTTTGCTGCTCCCACCATTTGCGGGCCATCGTGGCGTTGACGTGTTCCGGGGCAGCAATAGCCAGCCAGACATTCACGTCAGGGAAGCTCAATGAGGTCATAGATCTCGTCATTGCTGATCCGGATTTTCCGTCCCGCGGGCCGGATCAGCGGAGGATCGAGACTGAGTCTGCGGCGAGGTCGCGTGGTCCTGACTTCTTCTACGGCCCGTTCGATCCCCGCGAGAATCAGCTTGCGCGCAGAGCAGCCCTTACGCATGGCCGCCTCGTGCACACGGCGGTGCAAGTCACGAGGCAGATCAATCGAGGTTCGGATCGCGTCCGGCTGCATGCTGAGATTATGAGCGGGTGACTTATTTAAGTCAATCGTGACTTTCCGTCCTGCTACTCCAGCTGCAGTTCCCACTCCTGGCCGATCAGGTCGTGCCCGAAGCTGTGGTGCGGTTCTTCTTTGACCAGCCGGAATCCTGCCTTCTGATAGATCCGGTGCGCGGCGATCAGCATGCTCTGGGTCCACAGCACGACTTTGCGATAGCCGACGGAGCGCGCGAAGCGGATGCACTCCGTCACCAGCGCCTCGCCCACGCCTCGTCCGCGCGCCGACGGCTCGACAAACAGCAGCCGCAGTTTGGCCGTTCCCGGCTCCTCCGGATGCCGCACCAGAAAGATGTGGCCGACATTCTCTCCATCGATTTCCGAGATCCAGCAGCGCTCCCGCGCCGGATCGAAATGGGTGACGAAATGCTCGACGATCTTCGCCACGAGCGCCTCGAACGTCTCATCCCACCCGAACTGTATCGCGTATCCCAGGCCTTCGCGGTGCACGATCCATCCCATGTCGCCGACGCGGTGCGGGCGCAGCACCAGCGGCCGCGCACTCTTCGGCAGCAGGATGCCTTCAATCGTGCGCATGGACCGGATCATCTCGGCCGCGGCGCCCGGCGGCAGGCCGTCGAGCACCTGCCGCGCCTGCCTCTCCGAGAGGGCATTGAGTTTGGCAAAGGTCGCGCGGCCGCGCGGGGTCAGCGAAACCAGCGCCGCGCGCGCGTCCTCGCCCGCCATCTTCCGCTTGAGCAGCCCGTCGCGCTCGAATTTCGCCAGAATCCGGCTCAGGTAGGCGGGATCCATCTCCAGATCGCCGGCGAGGTCGGCTGCCCGCGGCGTTGTGCGCGTCGCCAGTTCGTAGAGCACCCGCGCCTCGGCCAGGCTGAAGCCGCTGCCCAGCAGGCTTTCATCGAGCGTGCCAAGGAAGCGGGTGTACATGCGGTTAAAGCGCCGGAAAATGGCCGTGTCGGCCGCCTGCTCGAGCGGAGAAGAAGATCGCGCCGCCATGACGAACATGCTGCACCGATTTAGTTGACTTTGTCAATCAAGTTGCTGGACTCAGTGTTAGTAACAAGCTATGTGAACGCGGGTAGTAAAGCTGAAAATCACACCAACGTGCAACCTGAAATCGGTTACCAAAGCGGATGGTCTGGCGGCAGAAATTCACCATTTCAGGGAATGGGCATGCGGGTACCGATGCACTATCGTGAACGGCAGTTGTGGGTCGGGGTGCGGCCTTCGGAGGTGGGCACCCCGCTTTCCGGGAGCCAATCCCCGGCCCGCAACGATCCTCGATACGCGCAGGTAAACCGGCAGATCGCTAATCGAACTCACGATCATCTCCAGCCGTCTCGGCCTGCACCACCGCCAGCTCAAGCGAGCGCCGGCGCACAAATCCCAAACTTCGGTAGATCCGGATCGCCGCCTCGTTGTGCGCGTAGGTGTGGAGGAACGGAGTGCGGCTCTCGCGCAGGATCTCCTCCATCACCCGCGACATCAGCAGGCGCGCATACCCTCGACCCCGCGCGTCGGGATGCGTGCAGACGCCGCTGACCTCGACGAATCCTGGCAGCCGCAGCCGCTGCCCGGCCATGGCCAGCAGGCGCCCGCTGTCGAGAATGCCGAAGAATGCGCCCAGCTCGATGGTCCGCAGCCGGAACGGACCCGGCTCGGTCAGCTCCGCCAGAGCGACCATCGCCGGAGCATCGGCGGGCGTGAGACGCCGCGTCTGCGCGCCGTCCGGGATCGCGCCCCGGAACAGCTGCGGTTCATAAGACACCATCTGGTCGAGAATCCCGCCGCGCGCCAGAGTCCATCCGGCCGGCATCCTGGGCGGTTCGGTGAGGAAGAGTCCCACTCGTCCGCCAGGGGCGGCCAGCGGACACAGCGCCCGATAGCTTGCCTCGGATTGCTCAGGAATGCCGCTCAGCGGGCCGATTTCCGCCGGATAGCGGCGCGCCCCGTCGCTGCCCAGCGCGAGGTGCGCATGGTCGGTGGTCAGCGCG
>DATGJK010000480.1:0-5023 GCA_035295245.1 Acidobacteriaceae bacterium | reverse complement strand
CACATGGCTCGCCAGCCACTGGTGCAGTTCGCCCTGCAGCTGCACCTCCAGTTCCTTTGGATTGGTGCCCAGCCGCACACGCCCGATCAGGTCGTAGGAATTCTCATTCGGGTGTTTCAGCCGGGAGGTCAGGCCATCGATCAGCGGCTCCGTCATCATCGGCAACCAGAAGTCCGGCATGCCCCACCCTTTGACTTCGCCTCCGTAGAATCCCGGCGGAGCAATGCCGACGATCGTGAAGGAGTGGCCGTCAAGCTGAAATGTCCCGCCCACCACGGACGGATCCGCGCCATATTTGTCCTGCCACGCGCGATAACTGATGACCGCCACGGGAGGCGCCCCCTCCACATCGTCGGCATCGGTCAGCATGCGCCCGCGCCACGCAGCAATGCCAAACGTCCGGAAAAAATTTCCCGACACGAACTGGCCATTCCGCGTCTCTGCCTGGGCCGACGAGCCCGCGCGCCGCACTCCCAGCTGATCATTGCCCGCCAGCATCGCTGCCAGATCCTCGAACGCCGGCGTGCGATCTCGGAAATACCGGTACACCTCCCACGAGAACAGCGAATAATCATTGGGGTAATCGTCGCTGCTCTGCGTGTAGCCGCCCCAGTTGCAGCAGCGCACCGCATCGCCAATGCGCCATAGCTGCTCCGGTTTTGTGACCGGCAGCGAGCGCAGCATCACCTGCTGGACGAGCGTGAAAATGGCCGTGGTCGCCCCAATGCCGAGGGCGAGCGTAATCACAGTGGTCGCGGTAAATCCCGGCGACTTGCGCAGTTGGCGCAGGGCCTGTCTGAAATCGGACAGCATGCTACCCCCTTCGTCTTGTGCGTGCTCAGGAACAATGGTGCATGCGCCGCGCCAGTCTTTTCTGCTGGAAATACGCAGCTTAGGGGCAGAATGATCCGCGGACACGTCCGCTATCGGGCTGCTCTGTTCGGAAGTGAACAGTTCGCTACGGTGCGGGCTGGGCTGGAACCTTCAATCCCAGCGCCTGCAGGTAGCCGGCGTTGACTCGCTCGCGGTCGAAGCGGATCTGCTGCAGCAGATCGTCGAACGCCGCGTTGATGTCGTCCTGCGACGGACGCGCAGCGAGCCGCTTCTGGGCATTCCCCGTTCCAGCCGGCAGCTTCGCGAAGGCGACGATCTCGTCCCAGTGGACGGGCCGGTTGAAGGTCACAGCCGAGGCGGTCGCGTCCATCCTTTTGTACGTCCAGAAGGCCCAGCCCACATGGTTCGCCTCCAGTGTCTGCCGAAAGCCCGCGATCCAGGCATCGTTGTTCTCGCCCGACTCGCCGCACCAGATCGGGACGTGATACCTCGCCCTGAAATCCAGGTAGGACTGGATCGTGCTGACGTCCGTCGTCTTCATCCAGTACTTGTGCAGTTGGTACATCAGGTTTGGGTCGAAAGGCGGACCGAAGACGCTGAAGTTCGTATCCCACTGTGCGCCGCCGAGGATGAGAACGTGGTGCGGATCGACGGAGCGGATGCCGGCAGCGATTTTCTTATAGACCGGCTCAAGGTCGGGATTGAGCTGCTCGTCCCGCGGATAGTTCGGGATCGGCTCGTTCAGCAGGTCGTAGCCGAGCACGATGGGGTCGTCCTTGTAATGACGGGCGATGCGCGTCCAGATCGCAACCGTCTCGGCCTGCGCGCCTTCATCCTGATAGAGCCAGGGATAGCCGTAGCTGTCGTCGATGTTCGCGCCGGTCTGGCCCCCGGGCGCGCAGTGCATGTCGAGGATCACGTAAATGTGGTCGCGACGCGCCCAGTCGAGCAGACGATCAAGCAGCCGGAAGCCCTCGGCGTCATCCGAAGTGAAGAACTTATAGTGCAGCGGCACGCGCACAGAATTGAACCCTGCCTGGGCGATGCGGTCGAGGTCTGCCTGCGTGATGTAGGTGTCGCGCCACTGCCGCCAAAAGCCCTCCGACTTCGTGGGGCCGAGCAGCTCGCGGGTGAGATCTTCAATTTCGCGAGTACTTTGCGGACCACCATCAAAGTGGAACATGTACCCTTCGGGCTCGAACCAGTTCCCCAGATTCATGCCACGCAGCAACAGCGGCTTGCCGTTGGCATCGACGAGGTTCTCGCCCTGGGCATGGACAAAACCACGTTCGGCCCGTCGTTGCGCCTGGAGGCAGGGTTGAACTGAGATCAGGGTGAACAAGCTCAGGATGAAGCTAGCGGAGCGAGCGATGGATCGGTTCACGGCGTCCAGACTAAACCACCCGAAAGCGAAAATGTTCGGGGCTGTGTCACTCGCGCGCAATCCTCAGTTTTGCTGTAACTTGCCGTACTCTCCTCAGGTTTTGCACAAACTGGCGCTAGTGTGACATCCCTCACAGCCCATCGAGTTCAGGCAGGGCACACTACTCACCATGCCGGACCTCACTGATTCCTCTCCTCCCTTCGGCTTTCCCGCTGCCACCGCCGTCCATTGCGCGCTCTCGGCGATGGTGCTCGAGAGTCTCTCGGCCATCGCCGCCGAATGCGACCTGCTGCGCAGGACGACCCTGCATTCTTCGCTGACGAAGCATGTCCGCGCTATCGAGGCGTGTGTTGCGGATATGGTAGAGGAGATCGCCGGCAATCGCTGCGGCAACGCGTGACGGTCTACTGAATCGCCTTGGGGAAGCGGGCGATTTCCTGGTCGACGATGCACTGCTGCTGGCACTCCAGCTCGCGGGCCTCTTCCTCGGAGATGCCCAGGTCGCGCATGAGTTGCCGCCAGTCGGTGGCCTTCATGGGCTGGCCTTCCCAGAGGAGCATCAGCTTCTTGCGGACCTCCTCCGCATCGAGCCCCTGCAGCGCCGCGTGCACCTTGCAACCCGGGCAGGTGCCCGGACCGGGGCAGGAACGCAGGGTCTTCGGACAACGCATCTGCAAAATTTGCAGTTCCGGCATACGCTTCTCCCGTAGCTTGTCACCTTACCGATCAGGTCAGGATTCGTAAAGATAACTTTGGACAGAGGAAAAGTTACGGCAGACCGGCCTTCCGGCGTATACAAATGCACCCCTCCGTAACCATTCGGGTGTATGATTTCGCACCCTCACACTGCCCTGCGGTAACCATATCCGGCGCCAGGGCTCGGTCTGCCATTCGAACTGCGCTCTTCGCGAGTGCCGCCGACGAGCCTTCGACGACCTTCTCCTGGCCATACGGGCTCGTCGTCCCTTGTCCGGGGCATTGCCGGATCTCGATATCCGGCACCGGACGCGTGGTCAGCTAAGCTCATGAATGACCGCCGCGGTTTTGCGCGCGTCGCCAATTCGGGAGATGGATGATGCAATCCTCCGACATGCAGTACTTCCCCTTAGCGTGGCCTTTTTTGCTGGCGCTGTTTGCTCTGTTTCTCGTCGTTCTCACGCTGGTCGAGATCGGGATTCTCCGCCACGCTTACGAACGCATGGGCGTGCCTCCCCGGTATGTGTTTGCGATCCTGTTGCTCTCGCTGGTGGGCAGCGCGATCAATATTCCGGTGGCTCGCTTTGCACCCGAATCTATGGTGACGGACAGAGTGATCAATTTCTACGGCGTGCAATACGTAGTGCCGGTGGTGCGGCACTCGCCGGGAACGATCCTGGCCGTGAATGTAGGAGGCGCGCTGATCCCGGTGCTCCTCTCGATTTACCTCATGTTTAAAAACAGCCTCTATGTGCGCGCCGTGCTGGCGATCGCCGTCGTGGCGGTGGTCACCCACTGGCTGGCGACGCCTGTCCGCGGAGTGGGCGTGAGCCTGCCGATTTTCATCCCGCCCATTGTCGCCGCGCTTGCCGGTCTCATCTTCGGCTGGGGGAGGGCGGCGCCTCTGGCTTACATCGGCGGATGCCTGGGAACGCTGATTGGCGCCGACCTGATGAATCTCAGCAAAATTCCGGGCCTGGGAGCGCCGGTGGCATCGATCGGGGGCGCCGGGACATTCGACGGAGTGTTTCTCGTCGGCATCGTCGCCGTTCTGCTCTCGCCGGCAACACGCCCGCAGCGAAGATAAAAGCCCGCTTAGTGCTCCGCCCCGATGGCGACGACAAAATATTGAGCCGGCTCGCTGCCGGTGTTGCGCATGCCGTGTTCTTCGTTGGAGCGGAAGAACGCCACCGAACCGGGGCCCAACACCGTGGATTTGCCCTCGATAGTGACCGTAACGCTGCCCCTTTCGAGCAAAATCAGCTCTTCGTGCTCATGATGGTGCGGCGGATGCGGTTGCGAGCCGGGAGCCAGTGTGGTCTCGTGCGCCTCAAGCGGGCAACCGGCATGCGTGATGCCGTTCAGGATGAAGCGGGACTGGTTCTGGCCGTTCTGCTTTACGGGCAGCTCGTCGAATGGCTTTGCGAACGACGACAGCGTCTCGTCGGCGCCCTGGGCGCGCTCGGCTAATCCCGCCAGCAACAGGGGCAGTGCCTGGCACAGCGTCCGTCGCGATGCGTTCATCGTTCCTCCTTATGCGCATCCCACCCTCTCGTTCCAGGATAACGAACAAGGGGGTGGAGCACGCGGTACTCACATGTTACTGTCTGCCTTTGTTGATGGTGAAGGGGAAGGTGGTGACGCCCGTGCCGGACGGCGTAATGGTCGAGGTGACCTGATTCACCAGCCCGCTGCAGGTTGGGTCGGATTTGATGCGGATGCCATTGTCATCGGTGACGAGGTTCCCCACTCGGTGCCGAACATCACGTTGTTTTCCCACAGCACTGGAGCCAGTACGTACGTTATTCGACGCGCAGCGCGCTCTGCGGATCGAGCCGCGCGGCACGCGCGGCGGGCATCCACACGGCGAGCAGAGCGACAAATGAGAGCAGCACCGGGATAATCACGAACGCTGTAGGATCCCAGGTCTTGACGCCGAAGAGGAAACTGGCGAGGAAGCGCGTGAGCCCGAAAGCGGCGCCCAGGCCGATGACAACCCCGATCAACGCGAGAGTCATCCCGTGGCGTACGACCAGGTTGCGGATGCGCGAGCGGTCCGCGCCCAGCGCCATGCGGATGCCCATCTCCTGCGTGCGCTGCTGGACGGAA
>DATGJK010000479.1:0-3310 GCA_035295245.1 Acidobacteriaceae bacterium | reverse complement strand
CCCATGCAGAGCGATCCATCGGCCGAATGGCAGCGGCTCACCCGTCTTTATGGGGAGATGAGCGATGAAGAGCTCGAGAACCTCGCGGCCAGCTTCGCCGATCTGACGGAATTCGCGCAGCCGATCCTGCGCGACGAGATGCGCAAGCGCGGGCTGGGGGATCCTGTTGCGGCGCGCGGACTCGAGGAGCGCACATCGGTGTTCGGCGGCTGGGCGCGTGGTCCCGACGAGTCCAGCCGCGGAGAGGATGAGGAAGCTTCGAACGAATCCGATGGCGAGGAGCCGAATCCACCGCACGAATACACCTGGAAGACGCTGCTTTGCGATTGTGACGACCGCGAGCGAGCCTGGCAGATCTCGGAAGTGCTTCGCCGCGCCGGCATCGAGAGCTGGACGGACGCACCGCGTCGTGGCCTCGACATGCGCTCTGTGCAAGTCCTCGTCGCAGCCGATCAACTGGATGAAGCGAAGCAGATCCTCTTGCAGCCGATTCCCCAGGACATCGTCGATCAGTCCAAAGTGAGGGTCGAAGATTTCGTACCGCCAACCTGTCCGAAATGCGGCGCGGAAGATCCGCTGCTGGAGTCAGTGGAGCCGACGAATACGTGGCGCTGCGAAAATTGCGGCGCGCAATGGACTGATTCGGCAGCGTTCGACGCTGCGCCCTCGGCTGGTTACTGAGGTCCCTGCTAACGAGAAAAGGCCGCCCGGCAACAGGGCAGCCTTTCCTTCAGGGAGAATAGTTCCAACGGAGGCAAAGCCATCAGAACTTTCTGGCGCAATAGTATGGGGCACCGCCGGGGGTGTCAAGGCAAAATCCAGGACACCCGTAAGCCACTGAATAGAGGGTAGATACGGACGAGTTTTGTTCGGAACCGGGAGTTTTCCTCTTCGCTTTTACTTCGCTCGCAAGCAGAAGGTTTTGGCAATAATCCCTTCGCTTTCCGGCAAATAGCCAAAGAATCCCGCCAAAAAGCAAAGTGTCGTGGCACGACATTCTTTTTGTCGCCGGTTCTTCGACGGTCTATTAGCTGCCGAGGTGCAGAGAGATGAATTCTTCTTCGGAGACGGAAGAGACTGGCTTGCCTCGCAGCTTGCGGATCAGCGCGCGCCCGCCGCCGAGGAACAGGCCAATGAAAATGGCCGAAGCCACGAGAATCACCACGAGCACTGTGATGCCCATCAGCAGACGGTAGAGCTTGACCGTTTCGGGGACGTATCCCTCGGGATGATTGATGGTGACGTAGTCGTCGAAGCGGATGGAGGAGAGCAGCTGGTTCGCCGTTTGCGCCGGAGCATTGCCGCTGACTGCGGCCACCAGTGGGCCGCTGCGTCTCGCCGTCAGGCCCGCAGCTTCGATGGCCTTCAAGTGCGCGCCGGCAATCTGCGGCGTCGGATACATGACCAGCGTGAGCGTCTCCTGCCCGTAGCGACCGGTGATGGCCTCGGCATCCTGGCCGAAGTCGATCTGGCTCGCGGGCAGCGCTCCGCCCATCTTTGAATACGCTGCCGGTCCGATGGCATAGCGAACGCTCTCCGGATCGAGTCCGGCGGCAGGCAGATAGTGCGGCAACGATGGAGGCACACCAGCAGCGCCGTAGGTTTTCGGGATGGCGGCGGCCAGCGCCTGCATCGCGGACTGCTCATCCTTCACGGGCTGGCTGAAGGTCGCATCGACGACCGTGACGCCGTCCCAAAAGACATAATGATCGCCGGAGGCTGCGCCGTCGCGGCCGATCTTCGCGAGCTTCATCTGCGGCTGGCGGAAGTACGTGAAGGCGCCGTAGGCGCCGGTCGCGTCCTTAAACTGCCACGCTTTCACGGCAACGCGATTCGCTCCCGAGGCGTAGTCGGCCGCCGCGAACTGCGCGAGCCCGAACTCCTGCAGGACCGGCGCATCGGCGGGCGCGGGCGTCTGCGCGGCAGCGCCGGTTTGGCTCCATGCGGCAAAGCTGGCTGGAATCGGCGAGCTCGGCTGCTGATTCGCAGCAGGCGCAGCGAGAGCAACCGAGGAGACCAGGAAGGCGGAGAGGAGTCGGAACATCACGGCTCTATCGATACTACTGAGACAGACACCGGCGCGGAAGGGAAGGTTTCGCTGGATTGAAAGCACAGGGGATGCCGGCTGGGCATGGCGCACACTATTGTGGAGCGGCCTGGGCCGCCGGAGAGGAGCCAGGCACTGACGTGTAGCCGTTGAGCATCCGGACCTTGGCGCGAAAAATGTGATAGCCGGTGAAGCTGAAGTCGTTGAGCATGGACATCCACGGCCCCCAGGTGCGGAAGCCCTCATCCCAGAGCTGCCAGGTATCGACGTTTCGGGAGTGCATGAAGCTGACGCTGTGCACCGGGCAGATGTACGTCCTGTCGCCGATAGAGACAGCTCCGTAGGAAACCACGATTTCCGATCGATTCAGCGGCACGATTCCGGTGAGTTCGGCGGAGATCCTCAACCGCAGGATGGCTCCGGTTTCGGGATCGAGGGCCACCTCGCCGTCATACCCCACGCGGCGCGCAAACATCGTGGCGCCGTCTCCATCCGGCAGACAACAGGCTGCGATTTCATAATGAGACTGCGAGACAGGAACGGTGAAGCGGAAGACAGCGCGCCGTCCGCCGGAGTCCGACTCCCATCGGCTCCAGGCGAGATTGGGGTGCGCCAGCTCATCGAGCAGTGCTGTCAGAACCGGGCCGAACGTTCCATAGGTGCTGAGGCTGCCGCTTTCGCGTGACTGCGTGTGTCTCTTCGCATCCACAACCTCGGCGCCATCCCGATAAAGCACAGTGCCGTTGGAGTGATTGATGAGGTGGACAGGCTCCGCGGGAGACATCTGAATGCTGCCTTCATATCGCGGGGGCGTGTTGACGTAGAGGGCCGCTGCGCGGCGAGCGTAAAAGTCCGGCAACCTCCTCACCGTGTGGGTCAGGTAGTCCGTCGCCCGGGCGATCATCTGCTGCTGCGTCCCGCGGTCCGGAGGCGGATCGGCGATCACTTCGGCGCGCGGAGGATCCAGGAAAGCCGACAGATCCGCGAGCACAGTGAGCGCTTCCCGAGATTTTTTCCCGGGAAGCTGCGCCGTCCACTGCGCCAGCATCGAGCTGCTGAGCCGCTCGGTGAGCGACACCTCCTGCAGGCGACGCGCGAGGTCCGAGTCTGACTTGCCTCGATCCGATTCCAGCATCTGGCGGAGTTCTTCCACAGTCAGCCTCTGCACCGAGGCTTCGGGCCGATCGGTGTAATACGGCTGGTCATAGTAGCCGGTTGTGGTGTAGGCGGTGAGTCCGGGCAGAGCCAACCTGACCTGGAGAT
>DATGJK010000478.1:0-3988 GCA_035295245.1 Acidobacteriaceae bacterium | reverse complement strand
CCTCCAGCGCTTTCAGGCCGGCTTTCGTGACAGCGTAGTATTTGGCCTCGCGGTTGCTCTCCGTTTTCCCCCAGCTGGCTTTGATCCAGCCGTTCTGCTCCAGGCGAACAAGCGCCGGATAGAGCGTGCCCTGATTCACTTTGAGCAGCTCGTCGGAAACCTGCTCCAGCCGGGCGGCAATGGCGTACGCATGACGCGGCCCGAGAGTGGCCAGCGTGCGCAGGATCATCAGATCCAGGGTTCCCTGCAGGATCGGTATCGGCGTCTTCTCCACTGGGCCTCCAAGTAGAGAAGCTATAGTGGGGCAGACCCTACTTGGTTGTCAAGTGGAGAAGATCTGGACGGCTTGAACGGACTCCGTGCGCGGCGGTTACGCCTTGGCGCGCGCGTCCGTCGCTTCGGTCGGCTGATATTGGCCGGATTGATTCAGAAGCCAGTAATGGAAGCCGTCGACGATGGCCATCAGCGCCGCCTGGTTCAGATCGCTGCTGACTCCCGCCGTCACCCACGGCTCGTATCCATCGGCATGGAAACTCACTGTGACGCGCACGTGCGCCGCTGAATCGTGAGCCGACACATCGATGGCCGTTACGCTGAACCGGCCGAGCTTCATCAGCTGCAGCGCCGGATACCACTTTTCCAGTTCATGACGCATGGCGCGAGTCAGCGCGTCCACCGGTCCGGCGCCTTCAGCGCGCGTGGTGCGGATCGTCGAGTCTCCGATGCCCAGCGACATGAAGGCCTGAACGAAGCGGGTGCCTGCCTCATCGGATTCGTCAAAGACGCGCCATGTTCTGACCGTGAAGAAGTCCGGCATGGTCTTGAGCACGCGCATGCACGCCAGGCGGAACGAAACTTCGCTGGCCGTGAAGCCGCCGCCGTCAATCATGGCCCGGTTCGCCTCGATCACCGCCTGAGCCTGCGACGAAGTGAGAGGAACTCCCAGGCTTTCCGCCAGCAGCGCCACATTGGCCTTACCGGATTGCGCGTTCACCCCAATAATCGGGGCGGCGCCCACGCGCGCCGGATCGCACCAGAGATACGCGCCTGGGTTCTTGCGCTCGCTCGAGCCGTGCATGCCCGCCCAGGTGCCAAAGGCCCCCGGACCGACGATCGGTGCTCCGTGCGGCACGTCCAGCGAGAAATCCGCATACGCGGAACGCGCGAGGCTGGCCAGACCGCGCAGAGCTTCTTCCGAAACGAATTCAGCCTCGCCCCGCAGCTGCATGCTGCCCACCACGGTGCTCAGGTTGACGTTGCCGGTGCGTTCTCCTGTGCCGATCAGAGTGCCCTGAATCTGCACCGCTCCGGCCAGCACCGCGGCCCGCGAATTGGCCACGCCCAGTCCGCGATCGGTGTGTCCGTGAAACGCGAAATGCGCGCCGGGATACTCGCGGACCAGCCTTCCGATCGCCTCCCCAACCTCTTCCGGATCGGCGCCGCCGTTGGTATCGCACACCACAATGCGGCTCGCCTGCTGGCGCACGCATTGATCGACAATCTGGTGAAAGTAGTCGAACGTCCGCTTGCGGAAATCCGCGTCGGCCAGGTTGCCGTTCTCGCGCCGGCCGCAGATCGCATCCATCGCGTGTTCCAGATCGACGATGACCTCGAGGCCGTGATCCTGCAGGCAGGCGATGGTGTCGGAGGCCATGCGCAGGTTCTCCTCCGGAGTCGTTTCGAGGGAGCGCTCCACGTCGAGCAGGCGCGACTTCAGCACCACGACCGCCACAGGAATCCGCTGCTTGTGGCGGATCATGAACTGCACGTCGGGCCAATCCTCAACGTGAGAGCCCGGGCCGCGCGTGCGGCCGAACAAGGCCAGCCGCATGGCTCCGGTATCGACGGTTTCGAGAGCCGGCGTCAGCTGCGAGACAAAGTCGTTGGCTCCGGCGAATCCAATCTCGGCATAGCGCACCCCAAACGACGACATGCGCTCGAGCAGCGAGATGGCGTTCGCCACCGAAATCTCGAGGTTGGGCTGCTGCATGCCGTCGCGAAGGCTGGTGTCGAAGAGTTCCACTCTTCGCGGCTGTGCGGGTCTGGCGCTGCTCTCGGTCACGGTTCTCACCTTCGCGGGGTTCTTTCAATTATCACCGAGCAGCCGGACAAAACCGAGCGGATCCGGGGGAGCCGGCCAGTTCTTCTGTCCACGCGCCGCGATGTAGGATGGTTCGGCGAGACCGGTTCTCACTGTTCCTGGACGAGGGAATCCGATGAGATGGCAGAGGTTGATGACGGTGCATCTATTGGCGGCAGGAATGGTTGCCGTTGCGTCTGGAGCGGCCTGGGCGCAGCAAGCCGCTCCGGTGAAGCTCGATCCTTCGACGATGGCGAAGCGCGGCTCGGTCGACTCGCGCTATCTCTCCTTCAACGTGGAGATGGTTGAGGTAACCGGCGGACGATTCTGGAAGCCGTATTCCTCCACCGCGACGGAAGCGCCGCCCCCAGCGTCATCCGGTAACGGGCAGCAGCAGGTGGGAATGGACCCCAACCGGTTTCAGTACCGGCCGCCAATCGACCTGGCCAATCCACGCCTGCGCAGGCTGGCTCAGGCGCTGAGCCCTTCGTATGTGCGGGTGAGTGGCAGCTGGGCGAACAGCACGTATTTCCAGGACGACGACCGTCCTGCCTTGCAGCAGCCTCCGGCAGGCTTTCGCGGCGTGCTGACACGGGCGGAGTGGAAGGGCGTGATTGATTTCTCCAACGCGCTCGGCTCTCCCATCGTGACCTCTGTCGCCACCAGCCAGGGGACCAGAGACGCGTCGGGCGCGTGGACTCCCGCCCAGGCCCAGGCTGTTTTCGACTTCACGAAAAGCAGCGGGGGCAAGATTGCCGCTTCCGAATACATGAACGAGCCCACGTTTGCCACCATCGCCGGAGCTCCCGCCGGCTACAGCGCGGCGGACTTCGGCCGCGACGCAAAGCTGTTTGCCGCTTTTCTGCGGAAGGAGTTGCCCGGCGCGATTTACCTCGGTCCCGGCAGCGTGGGCGAGGGAATTTCGCTGGGGCCGCCTGGATCGGGCATGCCCCAGTTGATCGCGACCAGCGACATGATGCAGGCTACCGGCCCCATCTTCGACGCGTTCTCCTACCACTTTTACGGAACGCGCTCGCATCGCTGCGGCGGCACCATGACCGCTGAGCAGGCTCTCTCTGCGGAATGGCTCGATCGCACCGACACCGTTGAGGCGTTCTATGCCAAATTGCGGGATCAGTATCTTCCCGGGAAGCCGATGTGGCTCACCGAAACGGGCGAGGCGGCGTGCGGCGGCGATCCGTTTGCCGCTCAGTTTGCCGACACGTTCCGCTTCCTGAACCAGCTGGGCACGCTCGCCCAGCGCGGCGTTCAGGTGGTGATGCGCAACACCCTGGCCAGCAGCGATTACGGCTTGCTCGACGAACACACCTTTGAGCCGCGGCCCGACTACTGGGCCGCCGTGCTGTGGAAACGGACCATGGGAACCGTCGTGCTCGATCCGGGCCAGAGCGGCGATCCGAACGTGAGAATTTATGCCCACTGCATGAAGGGATTCACGGGTGGCGTGACGGTGCTGGCACTGAACACCGACAGGGCGTCAACCAAAACGATCCAGATCCCCGCAGCCGCGAATCGCTTCACGCTGTCGGCCGCGAGTCTGACCAGCACGCAAGTGCGCCTGAATGGACGAGTGCTCCAAATCTCCTCCGATGGGTCGCTGCCAGAGCCAAAACTTGGCGGAGAAGTCGTCACGGCAGGCGCCGTATCTCTGCCCCCGGCCAGCATTACGTTTCTAACGATTCCCTCTGCGCGGAACGAAAGCTGCAACGCTGCGGATTGAACTGCAGGCGCAGGGAATGCGCACGGGCGCGCCAGATCAGCGCACGTACCCGAAGTTGCCGCACAGGCTCGCGGAGTTGGCCAGCGAATCGAGCGTGAAGGTGGGCATCTTCTGTCCGGAGAAGAAGGCGACGTGCAGGTCGTTGCCTGTGGCCCAGGTAGCCATCC
>DATGJK010000477.1:0-2128 GCA_035295245.1 Acidobacteriaceae bacterium | reverse complement strand
GCCGCAGCCCTGGAGCACCCGGCAGAAGACCAGCTCGTGAATGTTGGTCGAGATGCCGCAGAGCAGGGAGCCCAGGGTGAAGATGCCAATGGCGGTCGAGAAGACGAGGCGAGTGCCGAAACGATCGGCCATCCAGCCGCTGATGGGAATGAAGATGGCAAGGGCGAGCGTGTAGCTGGCCAGGACGGCCTTCATCGCCAGGGCCGTGACGCGAAGAGCCGTGGCGATCACGGGAACAGCCGTGTTGAGGATGGTCGTGTCCAGCGACTCCATGAAAAAGGCCACCGCGACCAGCCACGGGAGCAGGTTCTGGGTCGAAGAAGTGAGGACTTCGGCATGGGGCGCGGGCTGAGTTTCCTGGGATGGGTCCATGGGCGAGCACATCTCTGCAATGGGTGACCTGGGCTGGCCTGACGTGCAGATCGAGGCCGATCCCGACAGCAAGTGATCTGAATGTCTTCTCCAGGATAAGCCATGATTGGGAAATCGGCTCCATCAGGCGAATGGCGCGGGCGGCCGTAAACTCCTCCCCGGTCCAGCCGATTCCTTTTCCTGAGCGAAAACGCGATATCCTGCGTCGTTAGAGCAGACGTACGGTATCCCTCCTCCGAGGTTCCAGGATGAGTGCCTTCGAAGGCCAGCTCGCTGGCTGGATGACGCCTGCTCCGATTGCGAAATCAGTGGACAAGAGCCAGACGATCGCCCAGCTGGTGGCCGAGTATTCGACGACCCTTTATCGCGTGGCCTTCTCGGTGACGCGGAATGCGGCCGAAGCGGAGGACGCCGTCCAGGAGACGTTTCTGCGCGTGCTGAAGCATGAGTCCCGGCTCGATGAGATTCGCGATTACCGCGTCTGGCTGGTCCGCATCGTCTGGAACATCGTCCTCGACCGCAAGCGCCGCGCCAAAACCCGGCCTGAGAGCGAAGACGTCGCCGACTACGCGCGCACTCTGCCCTCCGGCGATCGCGCCGCCGTCGACACCGTCATCTCCAGCCAGGAACACGCCCGCATTCTCGCCCTCATTGACCGGCTGCCGCGCCGCGAACGTGAAGCGCTGCTGCTCTCGGCCGTCCAGGAACTCACCACCGCGGAAATCGCCGCCATGCTGCGCACCACAGAGTCCTCCATCCGGTCGCGCATCTTCCGCGCGCGCAGGGAACTCGCAGTGCTGCTGGAGAAAGAAGGGATCCAGCGATGATGGAGCATCAGAAGATCGAAGGCGAGCTCGACCGCCGGATCGACGCGGCGCTCCGCGCGATCGGCAGCGTTGCGCCCGATGCCGGCCTCGAAGGCCGCATTCTCACCCGCCTGGCCGCGGTCCGCCTCGAACCCGCTCAGTCCGTGCAAAGGCTGCTCCGGATTCCGCGCTTCATTGTTCCACTCACCGGATTCGCTTCGGCAGGCCTCGTCTGCGGAGTCATCGTCGTAGCCTCAGTGAACCACTCGCATCGCTACCATCCCGGCCTGGTCGCGCCGCCGATCCTGCAGATGCAGGGCGGAGGCGTGGGAGCAGCATCCGCCGTCCATCCGGCGCCTCCGGCCTCTGCTGCGCCTGTGCCCGCCGGCCCCGCGGCTCGTGGCCGCTCCGCACACAATTCCGCGCAGCACGGCCGGGCCCGCATCGCTCCCCACGCGAAGAAAGCCCCTGGCGTCGCCCTCCCTGCATCTCCTGCGGCACCGCAGTAAGGGGCAATCAGGAGCAGTTCCGGTTCAGCATGAATGCGTTGGACTGACATAGTGCAGTTCAACTAAGCTTCGACCATGCGGGTTACGCTTGAAATTCCGGATGAAGTGCTGGGAAAGCTTGCCCCCCACGGGCAGGACCCCGCACGGGCTGCGCTCGAAGCCGTGGCCATCGAGGGATACCGTTCTGGGGCGTTAAGCGCTTATCAGACCCGGCTGCTGCTCGGATTTGAGACGCGCGATGAGCTCGACGGATTTCTCAAGGCGCACCACATCTGGGAAAATGCCTACGGCCTCAAGGAGCTCGAGCAGGATCGCGAAACGCTGAAGCTACTGAAATCCGATGGCCGCCTGAAGCAATGATCGTTGTCGCCGATACTTCTCCCCTGAATTACCTGGTTCTTATTCGGGAGATCGAGCTGCTTCCGGCCCTCTATGAAAAGG
>DATGJK010000476.1:0-2163 GCA_035295245.1 Acidobacteriaceae bacterium | reverse complement strand
GTGGAATTCACGAAACTCGAAGCCGAGATCGTGCGTATTCTTGGACAGGCCAACGCAGAGGCGGCACACACGGCGCGACCCTCCGCATCTGTCACGAGACCGCTCGCATGACGCGTCTTCTTCTCGCACTGCTCGCGTTCTACCGGCGCTGGATTTCGCCGGCCCTCCATACGCTCAATCCGGGCGGATGCCGCTTCGTGCCCACCTGCTCGGAGTATGCCGCGGTGGCGATCGCAAACCACGGGCCGTTGCGCGGAGTCGTGCTGGCGACTTGGCGCCTGCTCCGCTGCCATCCCTTCAGCCGCGGCGGCCTCGATCCCGTCCCACCCGCGCCCTTGCCGCACAAACCGTTACCATAGACAAGAGCGCTCCTCAACACGACAGGAAGTAACCTTTGCCCGAGTTTAAAAACCCCAATCTGGAATCGCAGGGCCCCGGCGGCGGTGGCGGCAGCAACAGCGGCGGCGATCTTCGCAGCCTCATGACGTTCATGCTGCTCGCCGTTGTTATCTTTCTTGGCTTTCAGTACTTCAAGCAGAAGCAGGACACCAGCCAGCCCCAAAACCAGGCTCAGACCCAAACGCAGACACAGCCGGCCGCTGCGTCGAGCCAGGGCACGCCCACAACTCCGGCCGCAGCGGCAACGCATGGATCAAGCTCTGCAGCAGCAGCGCCGGTAGTTCCCGCGATCACAGCCTCCGCGGAGTCTGAGACGACCGTCGAGAACGAACTCTACCGGATCGTCTTCACCAATCGTGGCGGGCAGGCCAAGCACTGGATCCTGAAGAAGTACTACGGCACCGATGGCAAGCCTCTGGACCTTGTCCAGCCGCAACTGGCGCAGCGCTTCGGGATGCCGCTTTCGTTCTACACCTACGATTCCAACCTGACCAGTGAGCTGAATCAGTCGCTCTATCAGGCATCGGCAACCGGCACGCTGCTCGCGCCCAACACGCTCACTTTCCACTACGCACAGAACGGCATCGACGCAGTCAAGACCTTCCGTTTCGACTCCAGCTATGTGATTCACGTCGATACCGAGGTGCGCCGCAATGGAGCGCCGGTGCGCGCCCTGGTCGATTGGCCTTCGGCGCTAGGAGATATGGAGGAGTTTCTTCCCTCTTCGTCGACGCGCAGCACCATCCTGACGCAATTGCAGCTGGTCACATCGATCAACGGCAAACAGGACACGACCGCGGCAGCCAAGGTCAGCGGCAATGCCACCGTGGAACAGCCATTCGACTACACCGCGATCGCCGATCTTTATTTCACTGCGGCCTTCCTGCCCGATTCGCCGGAGACCACAACCTTCGTCACGCAGCACAGTACGGTCGATGTGCTGAGCGATCTGTCGAATCCCAGCAGCCAGAAGAAGCCCGCACCTGTGCTTGGCATGGCCATGGGCGATGTCAGCGGTTCCACACATCTTCGCCTCTTCGCGGGGCCCAAGCAGACTGAGGTACTCAGAGGCATCCACGCCGCCAGCGCCGATGGAAAGCAAAACGGGCCTTCGCTCGATCCGCTGATCCAGTACGGCATGTGGACCATCATCGCGAAGCCTCTCTACTTTGCGCTGCGCTGGCTGCACGACCTGCTCGGCGCCGGCAAAGATAGCTGGGGCTGGGCCATCATTCTGTTCACCACCACCTTCACGCTGATCATGCTGCCGTTCCGCTTCATGGCGATGCGGTCGTCGCTGAAGATGATGCGCATTCAGCCCAAGGTCGAGGCCCTCAAAAAGCGCTATGCCCATCTCAAAATCAACGACCCCAAAAAGGCCGAGATGAACTCCGAGATGATGCAGCTCTACAAGGACGAAGGCGTGAATATGTATGGCGGCTGTCTGCCGATGCTGCCGCAGATACCGCTCTTCTTCGCCTACTTCCGCGTACTTCAATACGCGGTTGAGCTGCGCCAGGCGCACTGGTTCTGGCTCACGGATCTTTCTACGCCCGATCCGCTGCACATCCTGCCCATCCTGATTATCATCTCGATGTTCCTGACGCAGTACATCACGCCGTCGCCGGGCATGGACCCCGCGCAGCGCCGCATGATGGCGTTCATCATGCCGGTTTTCATGGGCTTCATCCTGTTCAACTACGCGTCGGGACTGGCACTCTATTGGGGAACAAGCAACATCATCAATCTCATCCTCCAGCTGTC
>DATGJK010000475.1:0-2643 GCA_035295245.1 Acidobacteriaceae bacterium | reverse complement strand
TCTTGATCTTGTGGAAACGCCCTTCATCTGATAGTACCGAAATCGTCTGCCGGGAAAAGGGGACAGACGCAATTACGGGTGCTCAGAGGGCATCGTCAGCAAGTAGGCATGTCTGCGAACTAGTCTGGGGGAAACCCAGGGGAGGGTAAACCCAGGGACGGGTAAACCCAGGGGTAAACCCAGGGACAGGAACGTGTGAAGAAATCGATATTGCCGGACGCGATCTCGTTTTGCGATCGGCGGACCGGCTGGTTTCGTGGGACGCAACACCCGGGTCTTAGGGGCCTGGCAGCGAAATAAGAAGTGGATCTAGCATCGACCCGCCAGCTGAAGCCGGAAGATACTGGTTTAGTCATCCGTCCGCCTAACCTATGCGAGTGCGGCCGCGGCTTCGGACGCAGTTCGCTTTCGCCGTATACTGAACCACCTCGTGAGGTTGTAACTGAGGCACACCCACGTTGCCTCCATCGCCACTTTGAGCCGCCCCCGGCAGCGAAACTGCCGCAGCCCGCATCGCTCTTTGATCCACGCATGGGGAAACTCGGCGATCTGCGACCGTTGGCGGTAAATCCGCTGTGCTTGTTCGGTCTCCATCTTGGCTTTGAACGCGGTCGTCGCAGCGGGTTCCTCGATCCGAGTGATGGACCGGACCCATTGGGATCGCGCTTTCGGCGGGGCGCACTCGCTGCGATGCGCGCAGGTGCGGCAAGCTTCCTTCGGTGCGCGGTAGACGTGCGTGCGCACACCGTGCTCGCGATTCAGAATTGCATGGTGCCTCAGCGTCTGTCCAACGGGGCAAGTGAAGCAATCCAGCGCCACATCGTAGGAGAAGGCACTGGCCTGAAACGCGGCGCTACGGCCCTGTGCGTCACGCTCACCCGGCTTCCAACTCGCCTGCCAGGAGCCATAGAAATCCACGCCGCAGGTTGCCGCGGCTTGCACCGACGCGTGGTTGGTGTAGTCGCCATCGGCCACCATCTGCTGCGGGTGGCATCCCAGCGTCTCCAGGCAGCGGCTGAGGGCCGGCTCCAGTTGGCGGTAGTCGATCGCATCGGTCGTGGCTTCCACGTTGACGATCAGGCCGTGCGTGGTGTCAGTGACCAGTTGCACGTTGTAACTCGGCACTGTGCCACCCTCGCCGTTTCGCATGACATGCGCTTCCGGGTCCGTGCTGGACGCGCGCGCCACGAAGCTGTCGCGATCGTGCTTCTTGTCTCGCTGCAGACGCTCGACCTCTCGCAACGCAGTTTCCAAGCGGCTCGCCCGTTGCCGCGCGGCGCGGCGCCGTGCCGCAGCCTGGCGTTTGGCCCTCTTCTCCTCCTCCGCAGCCTGCTCTTCCATGATGCGAACTTGTTCGCGGGCCAGAGCCAGATGCGCTTCAATCTTTTCCTTGCGGCGGAAGGTGTTGCCACCGGCATTGGCCTTGATTTTAGTGCCGTCCAGCGTGACGCGCTCCAGGCTGATCAGCCCTTCGGAGCTCAACATCCCCAGCACTTGCACGAACAAATCATCCAGGGCTGCCTTGTAATCGGAGCGGAAGCCAGATAGCGTCCGGTGACTGATCGGTTCCAGCCCGCACAACCACTCAAAGGCCGGTTCGTATTCGCACTGGCGTGCGATCTCGCGCGCCGAACTAATACCACGGCTGTAGGCGTACAGCCACAAACTGATCAGTAGTTGGGGGTCGGTGTGCTCGCGCCCAGCGCGCCCTTGGACCGCCGCAATCTGCGCGTAGTAGAGGCTCAAGTCCAGCCGTCCCACCAGTTCCCAGATCGACCGCGCACTATGGTCTTCGCCGATCAGTCGCTCGACGTCCACCGTACGCAGCACCATCTGGCGGCGGTCAACAGACGCCAATCGAGGGAGAGGAATCGAGGTGCCTGTCACTCTCTCAGTGTACGGGCGCCAGCACATTTCTTAGCGGAAATGTTTGGCAATTTCTTCACACGTTCCAGACCGCCCGTTTCCGAACTAGAACAAGCCAGATCATCCAACTGGAACCTCGACCTGTGGCACAAACAAGTCAGAGTGAAACCGCTGCTCGATCTCCGAGGCATCGGCGGTCTCAAAGAACAATGTGAGCGCCTGGATGAGATTCGCGCGCGCTTCTTCCAGGCTGTCGCCTTGGCTTGCGATGTCCACGCGCCGGCCCAGCAGTTGCTCCAAATCCGCCACCAGCCCGCCAGGGAACCACGGCGTGGTCTTCGGCCCAACCGAAATCAGGAAATCTACACCGCTATCCGGGCGAGTGTTACCGCGCGCCATCCAGGCGAACACACGCAGGTGGCAATGAAGCTGCCTGCCCGATCCGCCCCGCACTGGC
Source organism: Acidobacteriaceae bacterium (assembly GCA_035295245.1). Lineage (GTDB taxonomy): Bacteria > Acidobacteriota > Terriglobia > Terriglobales > Acidobacteriaceae > Palsa-343. Next base: position 320 of record DATGJK010000475.1, on the reverse strand, counting down.
AGCGTGCATACGGAGCCGACGGATCACGAAGCAGAAACGCTTTGTTTGTTCGGCCGAATCCTTGCGTCGGTAGAGAGGTGGCTCAGTTTCTATATTTCCACGCGCATGCGGCGCGGCGTCCCGGGGCCGCCAGGAAACAGGAGAGCCGCAATTACCACGAAGAGCACGAGGGCAACGATTGCTAGATCCGGATCTGCCATACCAATCCACCAGGTGGGCGTAAGAACGAGCATCCCCAACCGACTTTCAGAGTATTCGGTATCAAACAGAAGTGCCAGTCCTCTATAGATAGCAACGAGCACCACCGGCCGCCCCCGCGG
>DATGJK010000474.1:0-3624 GCA_035295245.1 Acidobacteriaceae bacterium | reverse complement strand
CATGACGGGATCGGAGGCGGCCAGAGCCCAGACGAGGGTTTGATTGAGCGAGGCCAGATGCCGCCGCGGACGACGGTTCCCTGATCGAAGAGGCCTGGTTTAGAGATGTCGGGGCCCTGTTGGCTCATCTGCGTGGCGCCGATGGGGCCGGTGCGGAGCAGGTCATTCATCGCGGCGATGAGCGTGTGGGACTGGTCGGGGGTGGTGGCGCCGGCGAGGAGGGCCCAGGGCTGCGGCTCGATCCATAACGTGCCTTCGCCGAGCCAGCCAAGCTTCTCGCCAAGCCAGCAGCGGCGGAACCAGCGGGCGGTCCACTGGGCGCGGGCGGCATCCCGGTGCTTGCCGGCGGATTGGCGGAGTTGTTCCTGCAGGTCAGGATTTTCTCCGGCGAAGCGGAGCATGCGCGCGTATTGGTCGAAGACCCAGGCGGACATGGCGGAGTTGAGGACGCTTTCGCCCTGGGCTTCGGCTTCGGCGAAGCTGAAGCCCGCCCAGGTGCCGAGGAGTCCGTCGTTCCAGTCGTCGGCGAGCATGCGGCAGATGCCGTGCTGGCCGGTGCCGACGTCGTTGTCCTGATGGCGGTAGCAGCGGGTGAGGAGATTGGCGACGGTGTCGGAACTGGAGCCGGCGATGCGGGCGGGGATGTGCTCGTGAAGGAATTCGGTGTCACGCGTGGCGAGGACGTATTCGCTGGCGACCCAGAGAAGCCACAGGGGCAGGTCGCTGGCTTTGTCGGAAACCATGGGCGCGACGACGCCGTGGCCGGTGAGGGCGTAGGGAAGCGAGCCGTCTTCGCGGACTTCGCTGAGCGTGTAGCGGAGCACGCTGCGAACGATGTCGGGCTCGGTGAAGAGGAACGGAAGGGCATGCTGCAGGGGATCGCGCGCTGCTCCCTGGAAGCCCATGACGTACTGGTAGTAGCCGTTCTGGTTGAGGATGTGCTGGCCGAAGAAGTCGTCGAAGGTGAGGCTGCTGCGGAGGTAGTAGTGATTCCAGAGGGTCTCGCGCTCGATCCAGGGGTCGGATGCGACGGAGAAGCGTGGGGCGTTTTGCTTCCACGCGGCGGAGGAGGAGGCGAGGGCCGTCGGGGCGTGCGGAGTGTAGCGCGCGATGAGTGGCTGGAGGTCGGAGCCGGCGGGCAGATATCCGTAGAGGAAATGGAGAGTGCGCGATTCTCCCGGCTGGAGGTGGAGAGCGCGTTCGAGGAGCAATCCGGTATGCGCGTCGCTGCCACTGAGATTGCCGTCAAGCGGCTGTGCGAGTCCAGCTGGATTGGCTGGGCCGCCGGAGCCGAAGAATGCGGCGGCATTTGTGCTGCTGGCGGTGGCGGGCTCGTCGAGCGAGACGAGGAAGGTCTGCGGGACGGGTCCGCCGTCGTACCAGGAGCGGGGTTGGGGATCGGGAATGGCGGAGATGAAATTGTTGGGATGAGTGCGAAGGCCTTCGCGCATGCGCTGCCATACGGCATCGTCCTGCGGAGAGTGGCCGAGGAACTGGCGGCTTTCGAGGAGGCCGCGATTGCCTGGGATGGTTTCGATGCGATGCGTGTAGCGCGGGCCGAGGCGGCGGCGGAGTTGCGGAGGGGTGCCCATGCCGGTCCACGACTCGACGAAGGCGCGGAAGGTGAACTCGTGGGTTTGGCAGCCCCAGTATTCAATCCAGCGCAGGGAGGCGGGAGCGGCGCCGCGGTTGCTGATGGTGACCTGGGAGAGCAGGACGGGATCGTCGCCGAAGGGAGCGAAGATGATCTGGTCCACGGCGCAGCGATCGCTGCTGACGCGCTTGCGGAAATAGCCGATGCCGAAGATGCGCTCAAAGGCCTGCTGGCCGGCGTAGAAGGTGGAGAGGGATTCGCGGCCGTCGGTGAGCCAGCCAATGCCGCCGGCGAACTGGGCGGATTCGGGATCGTAGTCGTTGAGGAATTTGGGAGCGCTTTCGTCCTGGCGGACGCGGACGTGTCCGTAATTGGAGGCAAGGGCGATGATGCGGTCGTTGCCGATCTGATGGATGTGCTCGGTGGCTTCGAGCACATTGCCGGCGGAGACTTCGGTGTGCGCTTTGGGATCGGTGATCTGGTTGCAGGTGTAGCGGTAGGCGGGCAGTCCGAAGTCGTCGTCGATCCACTCGCCGAATGAGCCGGAGCCGTAGGCTTTGGCGGGCGCGTTGGGCGAGAGGCCGGAGGTGAGGGAGAAAAGGTGCGGGGCGACGAAGGCGGATGAACCGAGCATAAAGCGCCTGCGAGTGAGGGACATGGTTGCACTCCAGTATGGGTCTGGAGCAGTAACACGTCCACATTGAGGGTGACGAAAGTGCAGAAGCTCATGGCGGAAGGGTGACATTTGTCAGTGGTGCGCCGCGTGGGCGCGGGATAGATTGTGCGCACATGCGGAGGGAAGACGGGCGATGAAGAATGCATTGCGCTGGCTGATGCGGGTTCCGGTGCCGTGGGTGTTTGTGCTGGCCTTCCTTGCGGGAATTGCCATTGAGAAGGGAACACAAACGGGGTTGATTCGCGGTCCGGCCAGGGCGGCAGTCTGGGAACTGGGATTGGTGGTGTTCACCGCAGGCGCAGTGATTGCGGGTTGGGGGCTGACGATTTTTTATCGCGAGAAGACGACGACCGTGCCGGGGCAGTGCTCGCGCGAACTGGTGGTGTGGGGACCGTACCGGTTCACGCGCAATCCGATGTATGTGGGACTGACGCTGGCGTATCTGGGAGAGGCGGGAATCCTCGCGCAGATGTGGCCGCTGGCGCTGCTGCCGCTGGTGCTGGCGTATCTGAACTGGACGGTGATTCCGGTGGAGGAGTCGCGGCTGCAGGAGACGTTTGGCGCGGTGTATGAGGAGTATCGGGGGCGGGTGCGGCGGTGGATATGAAGACTTCCCTCAGGGGCTAAGCCCCCAACTTGCCAGCTTATCGGCACGGCTAAAGCCGTGCCCTTTCAAAACAATCGACTGATCAGGGGCTGCTTCAGCTTAGTCGGCACCGTGCCCTTTCAAAGCAATCGACTGATCAGCGACTCCTCAACAGATCATTGCCCGAACAAAGAGAGTTGCGGATCGGCGGGAGCTTTGGGTCGATGCGGCTTGCCGACGCTTCGGCCGTTGAGGGAGGGAGAGATGGCGCGCTCGTGCGCGATGACGGCGTCGAAGTCGGCCACGGGGTGGCGGCGTTGCTCGACTTCGCGGGTGAGGCGATCGAGACGGCGGAAGCCTTCGACTTTTTCTGTGTGGCCGAGGCGGGCGGCTTCGAGCGAGCGGCGCAGGACGCCGAGGGATTCGTCGTAGGTGGTGAGGGGGACGGGGAAGGGATGGCCGTCTTTGCCGCCGTGAGCGAAGGAGAATCGGGCGGGGTCGGCGAAGCGGCTGGGCGCGCCGTGAACGACTTCCGCGATGAGAGCCAGCGACTGGAGGGTGCGCGGGCCGAGTCCTTCGACGAGGAGGAATGAAGCGAAATCGCGGAGGTCCTGCTCGTGAGCGATGGCGAGCACGGCGCCCAGGCGCTTCAGATCCACGTCGGCGGGGCGGACGTCGTGGTGCGCGGGCATGACCAGGCGAGCGTCGGCGAGCGAGGATGCGACGGGCTCGCGGGCGATGGCGAGCAGGGCGGATTGCGCATCGGCA
>DATGJK010000473.1:0-2927 GCA_035295245.1 Acidobacteriaceae bacterium | reverse complement strand
CCCACGCCTGCGGCTTCCAGGGATTCAGCCCCTACACCCGCCCCGCCGTCATCGCTGTTGCCGAAGCGATCCCCTTCATCCAGATCACGAACTACAGCGTCGACCGCCTCTACGAACTGAAGGGCGAGATTGTCTCCGCTGGCGTCGAAGCCCTCACCGGCATGAAAATGCCCGTCTTCCCCAAGCGCCGCTTCCAGCACGGAGCGATTCCCGTCGAAGCGCTCCGCCGACACACGCTGGCGCGCGAAGCGGACTATCGGAAGCAATTCCTGGCGATGTACCAGTAGGCCAGACTCAGCATCGCAAGTCAGAATCAGATGCAGGGGAACGGGAAGCGCCTATTCTCTGTTGCTTGTTGCCTATTCCCTGCTCCCGGGCCGAATTTTCATTGCTTTTTCCAGCCGCAGCATCCTACTCTTGCTGGAATCATTCGATGCCCGCCTCCCCGGCCATTCCCGATCTGGTCGCAACCCCGTATCCCGACCGGTCCTCAGAACGCGACGAGTGGATTCTGGCCCAGCGGCCCGAGCGCAACCGGCTCGACCCCTTCCGCCCCTACGCTCACTTCCTCGAAGAGGAACCGAGCCCCTCCGGCGAGATCGTTCCCGTCGCCACCATTTTCCTCACCAATCGCGAATGCCCCTGGCGCTGCGCCATGTGCGACCTCTGGCGAAACACCCTCGCCACCGCCACGCCGCCCGGAGCCATCCCCGCCCAGATCGACTTCGCGCTCACAGAACTCTCCACCACAGCTTCAGCTCAACAAAAAAGTTATCATCCTGAGCGCAGAGCGCAGCGCGAAGTCGAAGGACCTGCATTTTCTTTTGCCCGCGCGCTGAAGCTCTACAACGCCGGCAGCTTCTTCGATCCCCGCGCCATCCCCCCGGCCGACTATCCCGCCATCGCCGGCCGCATCCGCTCCTTCGAGCGGATCATCGTCGAATGCCACCCGGCGCTCATTGGCGACAAAGTCCTCCGCTTTCGCGATCTGCTAAATGGAGCGCAACTGGAAGTCGCCATGGGCCTCGAAACCGCGCACCCCGGTGTCCTCGAAAAGCTGAACAAGCGCCTCACCCTGGGCCTCTTCCAATCCGCCGCCGACTTTCTCCGCGCCCACAGCATCGATCTTCGGGTTTTCATCCTCGTGCAGCCGCCCTTCATGGATCCCGGCGAATCGCTCGACTGGGCCGAGCGCTCCCTCGACTTTGCATTCGACTGCGGCGCCACTGCAGCCACGCTGATCCCCACGCGCGGCAGCAACGGCGCCATGGAAGCCCTCGCCGCCTCCGGCGACTTCACCGCGCCTGCCCTCGCCCCACTCGAAGCCGCTGTTTCGTACGGCCTGAATCTCCGCCGTGGACGCGTCTTCTCCGACCTGTGGGATCTTCCCCGTCCCATCGACTGCCCCAGATGCCGCGACGCTCGCATCACGCGCCTGCGCAACATGAACAGGCTCCAGGCCGCCGCTCCGCCCGTCGCCTGCGCCTCCTGCGGAGGAAGCGCGTGAACGAAGCCCCCGAACTCTACGACCTCGCCATCGTCGGCTCCGGGTTCGCCGGATCGCTCGCCGCCATGATCGGCCGCCGCCTCGGCTTTTCCGTTGTGCTCCTCGAGCGCGGACGCCACCCCCGCACCATGATCGGAGAGTCGTCGACTCCGCTTTCTAACCTGCTGCTCGAAGAGCTCACCACCCGTTATCGCCTGCCGCACATCCGCCCTATGACCAAATGGGGATCCTGGCAGCGCGCGCATCCGGAGATTGCCTGCGGCCTCAAGCGCGGATTCACTTTCTATCAGCACTCCCTGGACCATCCCGGCCCTGCCTCCCACCCGGAACGCGACCGGCAGTTGCTCGTCGCCGCCAGCCCGAACGACGAGATCGCCGACACCCACTGGTTTCGCTCCGATTTTGACCGCTTCCTCATGGAGACCGCCGTCAAAGCGGGCGCCGACTACTACGATCAGATTCATCTCAAGCGCTTCACCGATTGCGGTTCGCACGTGCTGCTCGAAGGGTGTCGAAAAGAGCCTCCGCCGGAGCCACCGTACTCCCCGCGCCCCTGCGCCTTTCGCGCGCGTTTCGTCATCGACGCCAGCGGCCCGCGCGGCTTTCTTTTCCATGCGCTGAACCTCGGAGAGCTACCCCTGCCTGGCATGCCGCACACCCAGGCGCTCTATAGCCATTTCTGCGGAGTCGCGCGCCTCGCCGACGCGCAAAAATCCTCCTCGCCCTCACCCTATCCGCCGGACGATGCCGCCGTTCACCACATTTTTCCCGGAGGATGGATCTGGGTCCTGCGCTTCAACAACGGATACACCTCCGCCGGAGCAGCCCTCACCGACGAAACCGCGGCCCGCTTCGGCCTTTCCCACGCGCCCGCCTCACCCGACGCGCAGCCGCGCTACGCCGCCGCCTGGAATCAGCTGCTCGCGCGCATTCCGGCCTTGCAGGCGCAGTTTTCCCGCGCCCGCCTGCCGCGGACCACCTGGCCCTTCACGCATATCCCGCGGCTCGGCTTCCGCAGCGCGCAGATTGCCGGCCACCGCTGGGCCCTCCTGCCCTCGGCCGCCGGATTCGTTGATCCTCTGCTCTCCACCGGCTTCCCGCTGACACTCCTCGGCCTGCAGCGCCTGATGGCCATTCTCGAACCCGGCCCGGATGCCGCCGATCTCGATTCCCGTCTTGCCACATACGCCCAGCAGACCGACGCCGATCTCCTCGCCGCCTCGCGCCTCATTGCCGCGCTGTACGCGACCATGAACAACTTCCCCGCGTTCACCGCGCTGACCATGCTCTATTTCGCGGCGGTCAGCTACTCGGAAGCCGCGCGCCGCCTCGGCAAGCCCGACCTGGCCTCCTCGTTTCTGCTGCACGATCATCCGCAGTTCGGCCCCGCCATGCGGCAGATTCTCACCGGCGCCGCGTC
>DATGJK010000472.1:0-8384 GCA_035295245.1 Acidobacteriaceae bacterium | reverse complement strand
CCGCGCATCCAGCCGTACCCGAAAAGACGCAGCCTGCGCGTGAAGAAACCCGAAACACCCTGGCCCAGGCGGCACCCGCCGCCAGACTGGACCTCATTCAGCCGCAGCAGCAATACCAAGAGCAAGCTTTGCAGCAGGCGCCGAATCAGGCACGGCAAGCGAAGGTGACTCCGGAGGCGAAGTCCTCGCATCCGCTTTCGGTAACCACCTTTGCTGAGACGGCGCCGATAGTGGCAGGTCGCATGGCTGCTGTACCCCTGCGCGCGCATTGGCGGCTGAGCGCAAGCGGAGAGGTGGAGCGCGCCATCGCTGACGGTCCGTGGCAGACCGTTCTCGCCACTCCGAAGATGCGCGTCATCTCCGTGGCCGGTTCGGATGTGTGGGCCGGAGGCGACGATCTGCGGCTCCTGCATTCGGCCGACAACGGCAACACGTGGACGCCTGTCACGCTCCCGGCGAAAACCGCTCCCACGCATGCCATCGTGCACATTCGCGCGCAGTCACCCACATCGCTGACCGTTGAAGCCGATGACGGCACCGTCTGGACCACGAGCGACGGCGGCGCGATCTGGCACTGAACCGGCTACTGCCCGCCTGCGGCGCTGGTGATCTCGTACTCCAGATGGAACGGCGTCAGCGGCCGATTGACCGGCAGCCGATCCTGCGCGATCACGGACCTGACCTGGGCGAGGCGTTCCGAGGGAAGCGGATGCGACCGGAAATAGCCGTTCAGTCCCTCGATCGCCATGCTCAACTCGTCCACCGGCGTCTCTTGCGTGGATCACGTATTCGCGATGCAGGCGGGTCCAGCCGGCCCGGGGACGCTTTCATGGACGGCATTCGTCTGCGTTGCCGCTCGTCGCAACTCCGCTAACTGCCTGCTGAGGTCGCGTACCGCATCGCGGTGGTAGATCTCCATTCCTTCCAGGCGCTCGCGCAGCGAACGCGTGCGGACCAGAGCGACGAGCGCCATCACCGGGACAGCCAGCAAAACGCAGACAACGATTATCGCCAACAACGGAAACCAGCCTTCCATAACCAGGCCCCGCTGTCTGTAAATGGACTCCACGCCGATGTTAGAACGAATTCACCGGGAAACCTTGCAAATCTTCCTGCAAGTCTGGCGCAATGACCGGTTCTGGTCATGCAGGATCCGTGCACTTTCTGAAGTGCAACAAAGCTGGTTACTTTGGCGAATTCGCAGGCTAGAATGGGTCAATTTCCGGGATAACTCATGACCTCTGAATCGATCTCCGAAGCCGTTCCCCTAACCTCCTCAGCGACCATGCAGGGACGCACGCGCGGCTTTTGGGCTCTGGTCGTCACCCAGTTTCAGGGGGCCTTCAGCGACAATCTGCTCCGCAACCTGCTGCTCTCGATGATTGTGGGCATGGGCCTGGCCACGCAACAGCGGGAGACGCTGGTTTCTCTCGTCACTTTTCTCTTCTCCATGCCTTTCATTCTTTTCAGCATGGCGGGTGGGTGGCTCGCGGACCGCTTCAGCAAGCGGCGAATCACCATCTGGACCAAGGTCATGGAGATCGGCTCGATGGTGATCGCAACCGCCGGGCTGGCCCTGCATTCTCAGCTGTTGTCGCTGGTCGCTTTCACCCTGGTTGCGACGCAGGCCGCGCTTTTCGGCCCCTCGAAATATGGACTGCTGCCCGAATTACTCCCCGAGAAGCGCCTCTCCTGGGGCAATGGCGTCATCGAACTGGGAACCTTTCTCGCGATCATTGCCGGGACGGTCGCGGGAGCGGCTATGGCCGAGCGCTTCAGCGGCCATGAGGTTTACGCAGGATACACGCTGGTTGGGCTCGCGTTCCTCGGCTTCCTGTTTAGCCTGGGCATCGATCGGATCCCGCCGGCCGCGCCCGAGAAGCGGTTCCGGATTAATTTCCTGGGCGACCTGTGGACGCAGATTGGCCTCATGCGACAGGATCGCCCGCTCTTTCTCGCGGTCCTGGGCAATACCTATTTCTGGTTCCTGGGCTCGCTGCTCTTCGAAACTATCCTGGTCTACGGTCATGACGTGTTGCACGTGAACGTAACCAAGACCGGTTACCTGAACGCGACGCTTGCCATCGGAATCGGCCTCGGCAGCATGATCGCCGGCGTCGTCAGTGCAAACAAGATTGAGTACGGCCTGATCCCGCTCGGCTCGATTGGGATGACGGTGACCGGCATCATTCTGGGCGCCAGCCATCATGGCCTGTTCGGCTCAGCGGTCCTGCTGGGCATGCTCGGCTTCTGGGCGGGATTCTTTGCCGTCCCCGTGAACGCGCTGGTCCAGCATCGCCCCGCCGAAAAAGACAAGGGCGGCATCATCGCGGCGGCGAACTTGCTCTCCTTCATCGGAATTGCACTCTCCTCCGCGGCCTACTACATCTTCACCACCTTCATTCACCTGAATCCGCGGGGCGTGATCCTCGCCGCATCATTGATCACCGCCGCAGGCACGATCTATGTGCTCGTTCTTCTGCCCGAGTGGTTCGGTCGCCTGCTGCTCTTCTTCGCCACGCACTCCATCTACCGGCTCAAGGTGCTCGGCCGCGACAATTTCCCGGATAAGTCCGGCGCGCTGCTGGTCTGCAACCACATGTCGTTCGTCGACGCAGCGCTGCTGATCGCGGCAACGGACCGCCCCATCCGCTTCCTCATCTATAAAGGCATCTACGATCAGCCCGTCGTGAAGCCGTTCGCGCGAATGATGAAGGCCATTCCAATCTCCAGTGAACAGCGCCCGCGCGAGATGATCCGTTCGCTCAGGACCGCCAGCGATGCGCTGCGCAATGACGAGATTGTCTGCATCTTCGCCGAGGGTCAGATCACCCGCACGGGCCAGTTGCTTCCGTTCCGGCGCGGGCTGGAGCGCATCATGAAAGGCGTTGATGCGCCGATTATCCCGGTCAACCTGGAAGGCGTCTGGGGCAGCATCTTCAGCTTCGAACGCGGCCGCTTCCTCTGGAAAATGCCCCGCCACATTCCGTATCCGGTCACCGTAAGCTTCGGGAGGCCGATGCCCTCCACGACGCCGGCGTTTGCCGTTCGCCAGTCGGTTCAGGAACTGCAGTCCGACGCCTTCGAGCAGCGGAAGCACCGCATGAAGACGCTCGACCGCGGATTCATTCGCACTGCGCGCCGCTATCCGTTCCGCTTCATGATGGCCGACGGCAGGACGCCCGGGGTACGCTTCGCGTCGGCGCTCAGCAAGACGGTCTACATCGCCCGCCGCCTGCGCAGCCAGATCGGCGACCGGCAGATGATTGGACTACTCCTGCCGCCCTCGGTCGGCGGAGCGCTCACGAATTACGCACTCATGATGCTCGGCCGGGTGCCGGTCAACCTCAACTACACTTCATCGAGCGAAGGCATCGCCTCCTGCGCACGTCAGTGCGATATCGACGTCGTCATTACTTCGAAGGCCTTTGTCGAACGCTTCCCCAACCTGCAGATTCCCGGCAGAACGCTCTTTCTCGAAGAGTCCCTTGCCACCCCGCGCCTGGTCGAGAAAATCGCCGCCCTGTTCCTGACCTGGTGTATGCCTTCCGCACTGCTGCGGAGCGCCGTCGGAGCGCGCTGGCCCGAACCGGGCGTTCGCCGCAAGCCATCGGTGGACGACCTCGCGACGGTTATCTTCTCGAGCGGCAGCACCGGCGACCCCAAGGGCGTCATGCTGACGCACTTCAATATCGGAGCCAATATCCAGCAGGTCTCGCAGGTATTCATGCTGGGCGGCGGCGACAAGGTTCTCGGTATTCTGCCATTCTTCCACTCCTTCGGCTGCATGGCCGCGTTGTGGATGCCGGCCGTCACCGGAGTCGGCGTCGTCTACCATCCGAACCCGCTGGACGCCCGCGCCATTGGGGAACTGGTGGGGCGCTATCAGGTCACATTCCTCGTCGCGACCCCCACGTTCCTCCAGGCTTACATGCGACGCTGCTCCCCGGAAAGCTTCGGCAGCCTGCAGTTTGTGCTGGTCGGCGCGGAGAAGCTGCCCGAGCGCGTTGCTCTTGCGTTCGAAGACACTTTCGGCATTCGTCCGCTCGAAGGGTACGGCTGCACCGAGTGCTCACCCGTCGTTACTGTCAACACGCGCGATTTCCGGGCTGCCGGTTTTCGCCAGGTGGGCGCGCGCCGCGGACGCATCGGCCATCCGCTGCCTGGGGTCTGCGTCAGGATTCTCAATCTCGACACAGGCCATCCTGCGCTCCCGGGCGAAGCCGGCATGCTGCTGGTCAAAGGACCCAATGTAATGAAGGGCTATTTGGGACGCCCGGAGAAGACCGCCGAAGTCCTGCACGACGGCTGGTACACCACTGGCGACGTCGCCCGAATGGAAGAAGACGGGTTCATCACCATCACCGACCGTCTCTCCCGCTTCAGCAAGATTGGCGGAGAAATGGTGCCGCATATCAAAATCGAAGATAAGCTGCATGAGCTCGCGGGCGTATCCGAACAAGTCTTCTCGGTGACGGCTGTTCCCGATGAGAAGAAGGGCGAACGCATCATGGTCATCCACACACTCCCGGACGAGAAACTCGCCGCCGTCCTTGAGAAGCTGCCGGAGTGTGACTTGCCTGCGCTCTGGAAGCCGCGTGCCAATCAGTTTATTCACGTGGAAACGTTGCCGATGCTCGGGACGGGCAAAATCGACCTGCGCGGCGTGAAGGAACTCGCTCAGACGTCGGCACAAATGGCCGAGGCCTGAAGTCTACAGTCTCGGATCGACGGGCTCGCTTTCGAGCCCACACCCCAGGGACGCATTCACGCGTTCGCCGCAATAGAAAGATAAGCGGCGGAGAATGTGCCTATGAAATGCCCCGATATATCCGTAACCAGTTACATTGCCGAGCTGGAAACCAGAAGAATGGAGGGCGCGGGGAGCGGCTCGGCGCCTCCAAGATCGGCAAGGGTGGTCCGGCATATCTGCTGTGTCGCGCGGCCCGCGCCAGAAACAACGACGCAGTGGGTGTCCGCGGGCCAGCCCGCGCGTATTAGCTCGTCGCGAATGCCGGCATAGTTTCTGCCCGGCATGTAGCGCACGACTGCGGTATTGGGCGCATAAGCGGGGCAGGATTGGCGATCGGGAGTCGCATGATGGCCAGTAGTGAAGAGCACGCGTGACGCGGCGCGGCGATCCGTAAGCGAGATGCGCGCGGCCGCGGCTGCCGCCGATGCGGCGGTGACGCCGGGGATGACTTCGAACGAGATGCCTGCTTCCCGTAAGGCGTGCATCTCTTCCCCTGCCCGGCCAAAGATCATCGGATCGCCGCCCTTCAGGCGGACTACGCTGTGCCCCGCTCTGGCGTGCTCGATCATCAGCCGGTGAATCTCCTGCTGCTCGACATATTTGTGACCGCAACGCTTTCCGACATTGCAGACACGAGCGTCTGGGGCGGCGAGGGAGAGAATCTCGCCAGGCACGAGGTCGTCATGCAGGATGCAGGCGGCTTTGCCGATCAGACGCGCGGCGCGCACGGTGAGGAGATCCGGATCGCCCGGACCGGCACCCACCAGATATACGGTTCCCGGCGCCGGAGGCATACCTGTACTCACATGCCTTCCGAAGTGGAAGGCTGACGCGCGGCGCGGCGCCGCATATCGTCGCTGAGGAGAATGGCCTCGGCAATCTCCCGCATCGACTTGCGCCGGTCGCGGCTCTCACGCTGCAGCGCGTGATAAGCCTCTTGCTCGTCGATGCCGAGGTCGCGCTGCAGAATGGCCTTGGCGCGATCGATGACGCGGCGCGTTTCCAGCCTCTCGGTGAGCTGAATGTTTTCGAGGTCCAGGCGGGCACGCTCAATTTCGGCTCCCACCAAAAATCCGATCGTCGTAAGCAGGCGAACCTGTGCAGGGGTGTGGTGATAGGGCTTGCGATGCTGCAGATTGATGACGCCGACCATTTTTCCGGCGGTTTGGATGGGCACGGCGAGCATCGCCTCGAACAGGTCTTCCGGAAGGTCGCGCAGCGCCTGAAAGCGCGGGTCGCGGAGCGCACCGGAGGGAATGGCAACGGCCTCGCGGTGTTCGGCAACCCAGCCCGTGATTCCCTGGCCAAGCTTCAGCACCAGCTGGTCGATGAGATTGGCGTGCGGGTTGCGCGACGCACGCAGGATGAGCCGATTCTCTTCAAGCGAATAAATGAAGCAGGAGTCGCAGGGAATGATGGTCGAGACAAACTGAACGATGCGGTCCAGCACAGCATGGAAAGGATCGGCGGCGGCCATGCGGCTGCCGATCTCGTGGAGAAACTCGACGCTGTGAGTGAGGCCCGCTTCTCCGGCGCGAGCGATGCGGAGGTCGCCGGCATCGAGCGTGCGTGCAAGGCTGGCGCGTGTAGATCGACTCGGCAGGTTGGAGGCAGGCCGAGCCATTTCCACCAGAGACTGCTCCGCCTTTTTGCGCTCTATGAACTCGCCGATGCGCTGGGCACTCTCCTCGAGAAGACATCCGATCCTGGGGTGCGAGGGTTCGAAATCGGGAATCAGCCCATGCCGCCGCAATTCTTCCGACGTGCTGGGTCCGATGGAGAGAATGACGCAGGACTGCAGTCCGGAGCGCAAAGCGTCGGCGCATGCCATATCGCCGGCGACCTCAAAGAGGTGAATCACCTGAACGGCGGTGGTAAAGAGCACCACATCCACATGTCGCTGGACGATGCCCAGCACGCATTCGCGCAGCGGCTTGACATCTTCGGGGAGCGCCCACTCATACAACGGAACGCGTGTTACCGAGAGAGTGCGTTCCGCGAGCAGAAGAAGGAACTCCGGATTCGACGCTGCATACTCCTGGACGGCAACGCGCATGGTCCGCAGGTCATCGCTGAACCGCGTTTCGAGCTCTTTCATCACCTCACGCCACGTGCAGGGTTCCGGCGCGATAGCCGTCACGGGGATGCCGTATTCGCGGAGAGCAGCTGCTGGCTTCTGACCGCGGGAGACGACGGCGACCCGGCGCAGAGCGGCAAGAAAATCGTCAAGCGGATAGTGCGCGCGTACCTGCTCGATGAGCGTGCGAACGCCGGGATCGGTGAGGAAGATGACGAGGTCATACTCTCCGCGCAGCAGCGCATCGGCGAAGTGAAACGCATGCTCCTGCGGCTCCAGCCGGATTTCGCGAACCGCCGGTACGACTAAGGGATCCCCACCGCAGGCGCGGATTTGCTGCTCAATTTCCGCTCCGCGGCGCGTTTCGAGCGCGAGCACCCGTAATCCCTGGAATCCGGTTTTGCCGCTCCGCGCAACCGTTCGAGTCCCGGAACGCGGAGGAGGATTGGGCGGCAGGGACCGCTCCCGAGCAGCGATCGGTTGGAGAGAGTGTCGCATCGATCAGAACGGTCCTCGCTGGTCGATGTCCCTCAACCCCATTCAGGGCCGGAATCCCGGAGACATCGATGATTCACGGTGTGGCTCCGCGCTGCGCGCAGATCTCGCAAGCTGCTGCTCTTCTCAGTGTTTCAACTGCAGGCTAAAGATTTCATGAAGAACATGAGACGGCCCTGGCCGGCGACGGATCGATGACCATGCATTCCGGCATCGGCGTCGAAAGCGCTTCTTCCCGCTGTTTCTCGATCATCTGAATACTGACGATACCGTCGTCGAGGCGGACCGGGTAGGTAGCGACGCAGGCGTGCTCCTGCGGCTTCACGACGGAGCCTTCCTCGAGATGCACCTTCCAGGCATGCAGTGGACAGACAACCGTGCCACCGGAAACGATTCCGTCGGCGAGGGGCCCACCGCGATGCGGACAGCGGTTCTCGATGGCGAGAAAGCGTTCGCCCAGGTTGAAAATGGCGATGTCGCGACCGTCGATCTCGACGGCGCGTCCCTCGCGCAGAGGAATGTCTTCGGCATGGGCAACGCGAATCCAGGATTGCGAACGTGTCATTGACTCACCATTTCCATTGGTTGAATTTGCACGAACTGCGTGCGTGTGCGCGGCTGGTTGCGCTCCAGCCACGGATCCGACGAGAGAGCTTTCGCCCGGGCGAGGCGATCGAGCAGGGCGCGTCGCGTCTCCTCGGGGGCGTAGATCGTGTCGCGCCGCACCTTCTCGATGCCCACGCGTTCGACGAAGTCGTACGTGCGTTCGAGGTAATTTGCCTGTTCGCGGTAGTACTGGAAAAAGAGGCACGCGGTTTCCAGCGCCTCCTCAGTGGTCTCGACGGTTGTGAGCACGTCCGCCTTGCGGACCTTTTTGCCCGCTGCGCCGCCCACGACCACCTGCCAGCTGCCGTCTTGTCCGATCAGGCCGATGTCTTTGACCGTGGCTTCGGCGCAGTTGCGTGGGCAGCCCACAGCGCCCATCTTGACCTTGTGCGGCGTGAAGAGATTCTCGAGCCGGCGCTCCAGCTCGATGCCGGCGCTGGTTGAATCCTGCAC
>DATGJK010000471.1:0-5218 GCA_035295245.1 Acidobacteriaceae bacterium | reverse complement strand
TTCTCCAGTCCCACAACGCCGGGAACGGAAGCCGCCGCCTTGCGCACGTTCTGCTCGATCTGCGGCGCCGGCGCGCGATCGAGGATCTCGTCCATCGGCCCGCGAATCTGCCGCCACGCGTTGTACAGGATCACCGGCGATGCGCACAGCGCCGCCCAGTCGTCGGCCCGGTAATCGTGCGTCCAGAGCGCGGCGGAAATCCCAATGAACGCGAAGAGAGAAATGATGGCGTCGCTCAGGTGATGCCACGCGTCGGTGCGTACCGCTGTGCTGCTGATGCTCCGCGCAACGGACGAAACATAGCGCGTCAGGAACAGCTTGATCGCGAACACGCCCAGCAGCACCCACAGCGTGTAGAAATGCGGCAGAGGGTGCGGCGTGTGGAGCAGGATAATGGCCTCAACCGCAATCGCTATCGCCGCGGCCCCCATCGCCAGGCTCACCGCTGCCGCCGCCACCGGTTCGGCCTTCCCATGGCCGTAGGGATGCTCCTTATCCGGCGGCTTGATCGCAACGCGAAGCCCCAGATAAACG
Organism: Acidobacteriaceae bacterium; assembly: GCA_035295245.1. Taxonomy (GTDB): domain Bacteria; phylum Acidobacteriota; class Terriglobia; order Terriglobales; family Acidobacteriaceae; genus Palsa-343. Next base: position 4,684 of record DATGJK010000471.1, on the reverse strand, counting down.
ATGAACGAACTCACCACGTCGGCGAGCGATTCAATGCCGTCCGCCACCAGCGCGAACGAGTGGCCAATCAGACCCGTCGCGCACTTGCACACAGCCAGCAGAAAATTCGAGACGATGCTGATCAGCGACGAGCGGAGGCCGCGCCTTACCTGGACTTCGGTTTCAACGGCGTCATCCATACGTGGAGAGAACAGCAATCAGAGAGCACAGCAAAGAACTCCGAATTGCCTGGGCCTCTCCGCATGGTAAATGGACGCCTGGCCCCCGTCAGCGGCGCGACTCAGCGGCGCCACGTCAGCCGCGCCGCCCTGGCAGTGCGGACCTTTCCAGTTCCAGCAGCTTTTCCTTGCGCTCGATGCCCCACCGGTACCCCGTCGGCTTGCCGTTGCTCCCGATCACGCGATGGCAGGGCACCACCACCTCCACTGGATTCGTGGCGCATGCCCGCGCCACCGCGCGGACAGCCGTCGGTTGCCCGAGCGACCGCGCCAGCTCGGCGTACGTCATCGTCTGCCCGCGAGGAATGCGACGCAGCGCCTCCCACACGCGCATCTGGAACGCCGTCGCCCGCAGATCGAGCGGCAGGTCCAGCGCCGCCGGGTGTTCCGTGAACTGCGACAGCACCTGGCCGAGGGCGTCGTCCAGCCCGGGATTGGCAAAAATCTCCGCCGCCGTGAACTGCTTTCGCAGCTCGGCGATAAGCTGCTCGTCGCGGTCGCCAAGAATCACCGAGCAAAGCCCGCGCTCCGTCGCCGCAATCAGCACCCGCCCCAGGCTGCATTCCGCCGTCGCATAGCCGATACGAACGCCCGGAGCCCCCGCCCGATACCGCCCCGGCGCCATGCCCAGCTGCGCATTTTCGTAAGCGCGGCCCGGTCCGGAAAAGCCCGCTTCGTAGATGGCGTCCGTCACGCGCGCTCCGCCTTTCGATAATTCCCGCCGAAACGACTGCGCCCGCTGCTGGCGCTGATACTGCGCGGGAGTGATGCCCAGAACGCGCTTAAACGCGCGCTCGATCGTGAACGGACTCAGTCCCGCGTGCCGCGCCAGCCCGGCCAGCGTCACCGGCTCCTCGCCCCGCAGCCGCGACGAGATCGCCTCCACCAGCTCAGCGTCGCTGTGACGCTGCTCGGGACGGCACCGGCGACAGGGGCGATATCCAGCCCCCATCGCCGCATCGGCATCGGTGAAGAACCGCACGTTCTCCCGCGCAGGCCGCCGGCTGGGGCAGGTCGGCCGGCAGAAGACCCCCGTTGTCGTCACTGCGTAAACCATCTCCGCATCGGCAGCGCCATCGCGCGCCATTACGGCAGTCCAGGCCTGTTCCTCGCTAAGCATCGCAGCAATTTCCATCTCCATCGTACCTCCGCCTTCCACTGCCTTAGCTTCGCAGGCTTGCCCTCTGGACACACTCCGGAACTTGCGGGCAAAGTCGCGGAGCCGGTACCGCATCCACCCTGTTATCGAGGGGGAAATATGGCCACCAGGAGCAGCAGCGAAAAATCCATCAGGGGACGCCCCGCCGGCACGCGCAGCAGCAACCGTCAGAGCACAGAAGCGCAGAGGATGGGTGGCCGTGAGTTTGGCCAGTTGATCGAGCCGATGCAGGCCCAGATGGCCAGCGGCAACTGTGGCCTGGCGGAAGACGCGGGCGAGCCCCCTGCAGAGCCCCAGCAGGAAGCGGCGTAGCTCCGAAGCCCGAGTCAAAAGTCTCAGTGTTGCGGATGGCCGATCGACGAGTCGCGTCTCACCACCGCCACCATCCCGTGGGAAAAATTCCGCGCCAGTCCGCGCGAAACAGCGTGATGAGCAAAATGGCTGCGGCGACCAGAAGGATCCCAAACACCTGCTGACGGCGCAGCCGCTCGTTCACTCAATCCTCTCCAGGCATGATGTTGTAGAGGAACTTGAACCTCAGTTCGAGATACGGCCCAGCGAACTCCTTCGGCAGCGGCGGATAAGGAGTCGCTCCGATGATCCCTGCCCACGCCGCGCGGTCCAGCGAGACGTCGCCCGACGGTCCTTCCAGGACCATGTCCCGCACGGTTCCGTCGCGCAGAATCTTGAACCGGATCATGACCTCGCCCTTCTTATCCAGCGGAGGCCGCGCCGATTCCGGAATGATCGGATACCATGAGCGCTTCGTGTCGTAAATGACGCGACCGATATACGGGCCGTAATCCCACCCCGTCGTGTCGCTCAGCACGTCAACCGCGCCTTCCGCGCCCGCATGCTGCGAAGGCATGTTCATGCCGCCGTCGCCGCCGTACTGGGTGCCCCCCCGCATCGCCTGGCGCATCGCCTGCTGCATCTGCTCATTCGGATTGCTCGGCCCCGAGGAATAGTGCGGCTGCGGAGCTGAGGGCATCTCGAGACGCGCCTGATTGTTCTGCGGCAATGGCTGCGCCGGAGGCGCGGCCGCCCGCTGTTGCTCCTGGGTCACCTGCGGAGTGGGAGGCGCGGGCAGGGCCGGCATCTGTGGCGCCTGCTGCTGCATCTGCTGCGGCGCAGGCTGCGGCTTCGGCTCGCCGGCCCGGCGCATCGCCTGCAGTTCTTCCAGCGTCTTGCGGTCGATCGTCGGATGCGGCGTTTGCGCCCTGCGGTCCTGCTCGGAGAGGGTGGCCGTCGGCTTCGGCGGCTTCTGCCGCAGATCCGGCGGCAGGTCCAGGAAGGTCAGCTCCTTCTCGCGTTGCTTCATCACCACCGACGGATCGACAACCCGCACGTGGTAGATATACTTCGGCCCGTAGAACAGGTACCACGCGATCAGCAGGTGGATGATGACCGCAATCCACAGCTTCTCGCGCAGGCTCGCCCAGTTGCGGCTGCCTTCCAGTTCTTCAATGACGTGCAGCAGGTCGGTGTGGTCGAGTTCCTCGTAGCGGGAGCGCCGGAAAGCGGCCACCGCTGCCGATCCCTTGCCGTTCGGGGATCCCGGCGCGTACGACTCGTCAGCGGACAACTCGGAAGGCGCCTGCCGCGGCTGTTCTTCCAAAGGCTGTTCGATCTCTGGACTGGTTGGCGTTAAGCGAGTCGGCATTCCGGGGTGTGACGTCTGTTAGCGCGGCATACGTAAATGGAACGCCACGTTGCTTTTGACTATTTTCTCATCAATTGGGTGCTTCCACGGCAGTTTGTACAATCGAATCGTGACTCAGCAGAGGCAACGCACCGAGCGCTGGACCGCCGCGGTGATGACCATCAGCGACTCCTGCGCCAACGGTTCACGCCAGGACCTTTCCGGCCCTGCGGTGGCTGCTGAGCTTCAGGCTGCCGGATTCGAAACGGCTGAGCCGGTTATAGTTCCAGACGAACAGATCACCATCCAGGACGCGATCCGCGCGGCATCCGCCACGGCCCAGCTGGTCGTCACCACCGGCGGCACCGGAATCGGTCCGCGCGACGTGACGCCCGAAGCCACCGCAGCCGTCTGCGACCGGATGCTCGAAGGCATTGCCGAGCTGATGCGCGCCGAGGGCCGCCGCGAAACGCCGCTGGCCGTCCTGAGTCGCGCACTTTGCGGAACCCGGGGAACGACCATCATCCTCAATCTGCCGGGCAGCCCAAAAGGGGCCGTCAGTTCGCTGCGCATTGCCCTCCCGGTTCTGCCTCATGCGCTCGAAATTCTCTCGGGACGGACGGAACATGCCGCCCCTGGAGAGGCCCCTGCCCCCGCAACCGAAGGAAAGGTGCCGCGCGTCTGAAAAGCCTCTTCCTCAAGTTCAATCACTTCATCCAGCACTCGCTACTGCCCCTCGGCCCCTGGGGTGTGCTGCTGGGTTCTTTCATCGACTCGGCCTCGGTGCCGATTCCGATCGATCTGCTGATGGCCGTCTGGGCCTGGCAGGATAAGCGCCACTTCTATCTCTATGCGCTGCTGGCAGCCGCCGGTTCGGCTCTCGGCGGGCTGATTCCCTTCTTTCTGGGCCGCGCCGGTGGAGAGCTTTTCCTGCTGCGCCGCATCAACCGCGTGCATTTCGAGTCACTGCGTAACCGCTTCGAAAAGCAGGAGTTCCTCGCCGTCCTGATTCCCTCAATGCTGCCCCCGCCCACCACCTGGAAGCTGTTTGTCTTCGGCGCGGGCGTCTTCGAGATGCGCCTCCCCGCCTTCATGCTGGCCGTCTTTATCGGCAGGACGATCCGCTTTGGCGTCGAAATGGCCCTCGTCGTCAAATACGGGCCCCAGATCATCAACGTCATGACCGACCTGGCGAAACAGCACCTGGTGCTCACCCTGGTGGTCCTGGCCCTGGTCTTTGGCGCCCTGGGCTGGTACGTCTGGAGGAAGCTGCGCGGCGCCAGGGAAATGCCGGATATCCCCTCCCCCTCCTGATTGCGGGCGCAAAGTCATGCCAAATTGAGCTACACTGCTCTGCATCAGAAGTGGACCCCCAAACCCCCAGGGAGGGACCATGGATACGCCGAAACAATTAGGCATCACCGAGACGCTGGCGCGAATTTCCGGCTACTTCAGCTCGCACTGCAGCTGGAGCGATACACGCCACGTTATCTGCCGGACGTGTCGAGCTGAAATTTGTCGCGTGCGCGCGTATGTCTCGCTTCACGACGAGAGCCAGGGAGAGGCCTGCTCCGGACCCGGCCGCGCCTGGCGCATGGAGATTCCTTACTGCCCCAACTGCGAGACTGTGCCCAGCCGCTACGGCTGCATTCACTTGTCTGAGCC